>JADGRT010000223.1 GCA_017880715.1 Verrucomicrobiia bacterium
CCTACAAAACTTTGTCGCAGGTGCGACAAAGTTTTGTCATGCCGGCGCGCGCGTGGTGTTTGTCGGATTTGATAGGGATCGGGAATGCGTTGCGCTTGCGACGATGGAAATGAAAAACGTGTCTTTGGACGGCTATGGTCGGCGTTTCATCTCATTCACCAGGCGCCAGCGGGCCGGGTTGGGCGCGGTGGAGATGAAGGCGATCCGGGTTTGGGGCAGGGCGGCATGCACCTTGGTTACGAATGCCTGGTAATCGCGGAAGACTTCATCGGGCGTTTTACCCGCGTTCAGATCGTTGCCGCCGGCGTAGAACATAATCAAACGAGGTGAGTACGGCCGGACGATGCGGTCGGCATAATAGACTGAGGCTGGCTCAGGATTCGCGTTACGGCTTCTTCGACCTGCGCCAGGTGAAACGGCTTGGCCAGGTGCAGGCAGGACACCGAATTAAAGAAAGTCATGGGCTCCGTTCCCATCACGTCGCCGGTCAAAAAGATGATGCGTCTTGCAAGGCCCGGCTTCTTTTGAATGACTTTTTCGTAAAATTCGCGGCCGTCCAGGTTAGGCATCCGGAAGTCGGAAAGAACCAGGTCGAATTTCTGGCGATCGATCAGGGCCAGGGCCGCCAGCGCGTCCGAGCAAACGGTCGGCTGGTGGCCTAGCAAGGTGAGGGTAACCCCCAGCAATTCGGCGATGTCCGGTTCATCATCGAGTACCAGGATGCGCGCCGGGTGGACAGCGCTGGCCGCTGAGGACGGAGGTTGGGTCAGCGGGGCTCCCTCTCTTCCGGCCGGTTCCCAGGATTCCTGCATGGGCAGTTCCATGACCAAACGGGCGCCACCGCCCGGAGCCGGTTCATAGAACAACTGGCCCTGATGGTCGGCGATGGTGCTGTGGGCGATCGAGAGCCCTAAGCCGGCGCCACTGCCGACCTCCTTGGTGGTGAAGAAAGGTTCGAAGATGTGCGGGACGATGTCCGCAGCGATGCCCGGGCCGTTGTCTTCCACCATGACTCGCACCTGTGAGCTCAGGCGCTCGGACTTGAGCAGGAGGCGGGGGCGGGGTTGGTGGGCCATGGCCTGGATGGCGTTGGCGACCAGGTTGGCCAGCACTTGGTGGATCTGATCGGGATCGCCGGAGATTAGGGGCAGATGGGGATCCAGATCCAGTTGGAGATCCAAGGGAGTGACTCGCTTGAGGATTGGTTGGGATTCGGCCAACTGTTGGATCAGGGTGTTGAGCTGGACCGGCTGCAAAGAAGGTTGTTGTTTTCGGGCAAAGGCGAGGAACTGTCCCACCAGTTTAGCGGCCCGGTCGCTTTCGCGGGCGACTTTTTCCAAATCCGGCCAAATGGACTCATGGAGTTCTCGCCGCCTCAGTATCAGTTCCAGATAGCCATTAATAATGGCCAGCGGATTATTCAATTCATGGGCGACGCCGGAGATCATGCGCCCGAGGGCGGAGAGCTTTTCCGCCTGCCGCAACGGCAGCAGCACCCGTTCATGGGAGGCGCGGGCCTCCTCGAGGACGAGAACGATCATGCTTACGGCGATAAACAACTGGAGCACGGCCGAAATGAAGAAGCCGCTGCTCACGAGCTGGTTGGAGGCTTTGAAAAAGGGGTAGGCGGCCATATAGAGCCCCCAGCAGACGAAGCCAAAGGCCAGCAAACCGGCGCCCAGGTAACGCGGGTTGCCGCAGCGCAGGCGGTAATAACTGACGGCCGTCAGGATGCTGGCCAGGCCAATGAGGCCGAATATGGGCAATTGGATCTGCCAGGGATTGTTCAAATGGTAGGCCCCCACGTAACTCCAGACCAGCAGGAATCCCAGGAACAAGCCGAACAAGCGCTGATGGGCCGCTATTTTCAGGAAACTGGCGCTGCCCCAGAGCAGAAACACCGCCGCGGCGCTGATACACCACTGTTTGAACATCAACGTCAGACTGGTTTCCGGATCGTTGTGGAGGTTCAGCGACAGCGTCAGCCACAGCGCGTAAAAAAGCCAGGCCGCCGTCCAGATATTGAAATAGGGGCGGCGGGTGTAGCGGTTAAGATAAAAGAACAAACCCACCAGCACCCAGACGCTCAGCAGCGATACCAGCATCGCGGCCGGCAGGTATTCGCGTGGAAACACGAATATCGACTCGCTGGCGCTGGTATAAAACAGTTCTAGCATTGCTGGGATCTTTAGATTATGCGCCTCGACGGTGGAGGACATCCTGCAAACTGTTGAGCAGGCTGGTGATAGTGTATGGCTTGAGCAGGAAGGCGTCCACATCCAAGTCGGCGGCCTCGGTGGACATCGAATGGGAACTCAGGCCGCTGGTGACAATGATTTTGACTTCGGGGGATAATTTACGCAGGGCACGTATCGTGGCGACTCCATCCATAATGGGCATCATCAGATCGGTCACCACCACTTGGATGTCGTTTCGATGGCTGGCATAGAGGGTCATCGCCGCGGCGCCATCACGGGCGGCCAGCGTGCGATAGCCATGGGCCTGCAAGCCGCGCACGGTCATGGCCCGGATGCTTTCCTCGTCATCCACGACCAGGATCAACTCGCCGTTCCCCTTGGGGATCTCGGCGGGTTCCGCGGCGGATGGTTGCAGGGGCGTGGCGTCGGTCGCCGGCAGATAAATGCTGAACTGGGTTCCTTGGCCCAAGGTGCTGGCGACCAGCACCACGCCCCCGTGGCTTTTCACAATGCCAAAGACGGTGGACAGGCCCAGCCCGGTCCCCAGGTCAATCGACTTGGTGGTGAAGAAGGGTTCGAAGATTCGATCCAGGTTTTCCGGCGAGATGCCCGTGCCGGTATCCGTTACGGTCAAAAGCACATACGGGCCGGGCTGCAATCGCTGCAACTTGCCGGTGAAGGTTTCATCGAGCCGGATATTTCCGGCGGCCAGGATCAGGGTGCCGCCCGCGGGCATGGCGTCCCGGGCGTTCACGCAAAGATTCATCAGCACCTGGTGTAATTGGGTGGCGTCGCCGATGACCGTCCAGAGGTCATGGGGACTGATGACTCGCAGGGTAATGGATTTGGGAAAGGTTGCCTTGATGATCTGGGCCATTTCCTTGAGCAGGTGGCGAGGTTGCAGAGGCGCTCTTTGACCCTCGATTCCCCGGCCAAAGGCGAGCACCTGCTTGACAATACTGGCCCCGCGGATGGCGCTGGATTCCATAGTGTTTAACAAACGCCGATTGCCGTCGCTCGTCATCTCCTCGCGCAACATCGGCACGGCCATCAAAATGGGGGCCAGGATATTGTTGAGGTCATGCGCAATGCCGCTGGCCAGCCGGCCCACGCTTTCCAGCCGCTGAGAACGCAGAAACTGGGCCTCCAGCTGTTTTTTCTCGGTGAGGTCGCGCAGGTAAACCAGAAAACGCTCCGGCTCGCCCTGGGAATTCAAGACCAGCGTCACGTTCGTCTCAAACCAGAGGAATTGGCCGTCCTTGTTTCGAAATCGTTTATCGGAACTGAGGGTTTTCAAGTCGCTCTGCAAAAGCCTCTGACATTGCTGCCAATCGGCTGCGGCATCGTCGGGGTGCAGGTGGTCCTGGATGCGGCCAGCGAGCAGTTCGGCTTCGGTGAAACCGAGCAATTGACCGAGCAAGGGGGGGACTTTGAGCCAGCGGCCATCGAGCGCCAGGTGGACCACCATGATATGGGAGAAGGATTCGGCTCGCGCCAGGTTGGCCTGAGTTTCATGCAGAATCTCGTCGGCCAGATGTCGTTCCCGGACCAGCTCTGCATCGCGCAGGGCTCGCCGCACCGCCGCACCCAGGCGGCCCATCCGTTGCTTCAGCACGTAATCCGTGGCCCCGTGGTGGAGGGCCTCGATGGCCGTTTCCTCGCCCATGGTGCCGGAGACAAAGATAAAGGGCGCCGCCGGGCAGATTTCCCGTGCCAGGGCCAATGCGGACATGCCGTCATAGTGGGGCAGCGAATAGTCAGCCAGGATGAGATCGGGCGCGAATTCCAGGAGCTGCCGCCGGTAGTCGCTTTCGGTCTCGACCCGCTGCACGGTAAATTCCAGTCCTTCCTTGCGCAATTCGCGCAGGGTCAGATCGGCGTCGTCATCGGAGTCTTCCAACAATAAGATGCGAAGGGGCATAGGAAATTATGAATGATGAATGATGAATGATGAATTAGGAATGAGGGTTCTCCATGACCCATTTTTAAACCTCGTAGCGGCAGGCTTCCCAGCCTGCCGCTACGGCGCTGGGGTTTTGAAAGAGACTCTTCATTTTTTTACCGGTGGCAATTCGTTTAGGACCAGCCAATACAGTCCCAATAGGCGCACCGCCTCGGTAAATTGGACGAAATCCACCGGCTTGCGGATGTAGCTGTTGGCATGGTTGTGGTAGGCCGCGATCAAATCCTGCTCCTCGTTCGACGAGGTGAGGATCACCACGGGCAGGAAGCGGGTGCGGTCATTGGCGCGCAGGCGGCGCAATACCTCGAAGCCGTCCACTTTGGGCAGCTTCAAGTCCAGCAGGACGAGCTGGGGCATCTGGCTCGTGTCACGGCCGGCGTAGGCGCCGGTGCCGAAGAGGTAGTCCAGCGCCGCGGCGCCGTCATGGGCCAGAACCACTTCGTTGAGGATGTTGTGTTGTTTAAGGGCGCGCAACGTGAGATCCGCGTCATCCGGATTGTCTTCGACCAGGAGGATGATTTTGTTATTCATAATAACTAAATGCAGAATTAAGAATGCAGAATGCAGAATGAAAAAATCCATCTGTCATTTTGCATTCTTCATTTTTCATTTCCCTTCGCGCGTTTGATAATGGTGACGAAGATTGCGATTAACTGGCTGGTTTCGTCCAACAAGGGCGACAGACGCGACTCGGCAACCATGGCGGCTTCGACCAGCAGTTCCAACCAGTAAGCGGTTTCGTCAAGTTCCTTCAGACAGTCGCCCATCTTGGCCACGAACTCTGCCTTGGATCTCGCCCGATTGGCTTCCCGGTAGTTCGCACCGACCGAGGTGCCGGACCGCAGGACCTGTTTGCCGAGCACCTGAGCGACGGTTTCCCGGGGCAGCGCCGAATACATCTTGATAATCCGCAGCGCGAACTTTTTTGTCCTCCGCGCCAAATCCCGATCGTTCTCTTTCTTGTCATTCTGCATTTTGCCTTCTCCCTTTTTCATTCTGCATTCTTCATTCTGCATTTTCTTCACTCAGCGTGAAGTAAAACGCCGCGCCCTGGCCGACGGCGCTTTCGGCCCAGATGCGGCCGCCATGCCGGCGGATGATGCGCTGGGTAATCGCCAGCCCGATGCCGGTGCCGGGGAATTCGTGGGCGCTATGCAGCCGCTGGAACGCGCCAAACAATTTGCTCGCATAACGCATGTCGAAGCCCGCCCCGTTGTCCTTCACGAAATAGACGCACTCGTGGTCCGGCCCGGTCTGGCTGCCGACTTCGATGCGGGGATGGGCGTGGCCACTGGAAAACTTGAGCGCGTTGCCCAGGAGGTTGGCGAAGACCTGCGTGAGCAGCGCGGGGTCGGCTTGGCAGTCGGGCAGGGCGCCCACCACGAGTTCCGCGTTCTGGGGTGGTTGCGCGGGGCGGAGTTCCTCCCAGACCCGATGGACCAGGGCGGCCGGGGCCACGGTTTGGCGCGTGAGCGGTTG
>JADGRT010000224.1 GCA_017880715.1 Verrucomicrobiia bacterium
GCCAGGGTGCTGACCATGCCTTCGGGTGTAATTTGGCGAATGGTGTTATTGCTCGTGTCCGCCACGTAAATAGTCCCCGCACCGTCCACTGCAATGCCAGAAGGGCTGTAAAATCGAGCACCACTCCCTGTACCGTCGGTGATGCCGCTATTTCCGGCCAACCCCGCCAGGGTGCTAACCATGCCTTCGGGTGTGATCTTCCGAATGGTGTGATTGCCCGTGTCCGCCACGTAAATATTGCCCGCGTTGTCCACGGCAATTCCCGAGGGATTCATGAACCGAGCGTTACTGCCGGTGCCGTCGCTAATACCGCCGTATCCCGCCCGTCCGGCCAGCGTGCTGACCATGCCTTCGGTGGTGATTTTGCGAATGGTGTGATTGCCCGTATCCGCCACAAAAATGTTGCCTGCGTTGTCCACCGCAACACCCGAAGGACCGTTGAACTGCGCCAAGCTGCCAAGACCATCCGCTTTCCCTGCTTGAGTTGTTCCCGCCAGCGTTGTGACGGCGAGTGATTGCGAGCGCACCGACACCATGGATGCCACCAAAAAAACCGAAATCACGCCCCAAAACAATGGAATCGATTTGAGCATAAGCACGGTGGCATCCTGCTTTTTTTATATCATAACTGCAAGACAAATAATTCTCAAGTTCAACATCAACCTCCATAAACGGGTCTTTTTTGCAGGGACAATGGCAAAATCTCCGAGGGCTGGCTGGTCTGGATGGACAGCTTGACCGTGCCGGGAACGATCCATGGAACCGTATCCACCTGGAGACGATAGGTTACCCCGTAACGCACTGGAAACTGGGTCCAACCTGTCAAACCGTCCCGATTTCCAACACAACCCATTGCCATGCAATGACAGGCCATGAATACGATTCGGGCCACCCGCTAAGTGAAACCAAGCCGGCAGCATCTCTATTTCGAAGTGGTGTTTGATTCTTAAAACCGAAGATCCCAACCCGCGCAAGGACCCTACAAAACTTTGTCGCACCTGCGACAAAGTTTTGTAGGGGGGCTGACGGCACTGGCTCACGCAAATCACGCCGGATCCGAAAGCTGCTATTTCCTGATGGCGTAAAGTCAGATATCGCGGCAACATCGAGTCACCCATGAAGATGCGAACACTCACTCTGAATCGCCAGTCGCCGCCCATGTCCGGCGGACGCAACCGGTTTCTTCTCCTGCTGGTTTGGCTGATTCTGGCCGTCCACCTCACCGCCGCCCAGACACCCCACATCTCCGGCGAACTCAAGCAATGGCACAAGGTCACGCTCACCTTGGACGGCCCAGCCGCACGAGAAACAGATCTGAACCCAAATCCGTTCACCGATTACCGGATGACCGTGACCTTCACTCACGAATCCGGCACGCCGAGCTACCAGGTGCCCGGTTACTTCGCCGCCGACGGCAACGCCGCGAACACGTCCGCCGACTCCGGCAACCAGTGGCGGGCACACCTCTCGCCCGACAAGCCGGGCCAGTGGACCTATCGAGTCTCGTTCCTGAAAGGCCGACAGATCGCGCTGGAGGCACAAACGAACGGCGAGCCGGTCGCGAACTGCGATGGGCAGTCAGGCAGGTTCACCATCGCGTCCACCGACAAATCAGGCCGTGACTTTCGGGGCAAAGGCCGTCTTCAATACGTTGGCCAGCGCTATCTCCAGTTTGCCGGCACGAAAGAGTTCTTCCTCAAGGCCGGCGCCGACGCGCCAGAAAACCTCCTTGCCTTCGCGGATTTCGACGGAACGCGTTCCAACAAGAAACCAGACAGCGTGCGACCGGGTGAGGCCATCCCGAGCGGACTCAAGACCTGGCAACCGCATGTGCCGGACTGGCTTCCAGGCAACCCGACCTGGAAGGACGGCCGGGGCAAAGGTTTGATCGGAGCGTTGAACTATCTCGCCGACAAGGGTTGCAACGCTTTTTCTTTCCTTACCTACAACGCTGGCGGCGATGGCGACGACGTCTGGCCGTTCCGAGAGCGCGATGACAAGTTGCATTACGACTGCTCCAAGCTCGATCAATGGCAGATCGTCTTCGACCACGCCACCCGACTCGGCCTTTACTGCCATTTCAAAACGCAGGAAACCGAAAACGACGATTTGAAAGGGCCCGGCGCCGCGCAATCGCTGGACGGCGGCAATCTGGGTCCCGAACGGAGGCTCTACTATCGCGAGTTGATCGCACGGTTTGGTCACTTGCTGGCCCTGAACTGGAATCTGGGCGAGGAAAACACGCAGACCACGGAGCAGCAACGCGCGATGGCACAATTTTTCTTCGATACCGATCCATACCATCACCCTATTGTCATTCACACCTACCCCAACGAGCAGGACAAGGTCTATGCCGGCCTGCTGGGCGGCCAGTCCAAGCTAACCGGCGCCTCCCTGCAAAACAGTTGGCAGGCGGCGCACCAGCGGGTGCTGAAATGGGTGACCGAGTCGGAACAAACCGGCCGGCCATGGGTCGTGGCCAACGATGAACAGAATCCCGCTGGCCTGGGCGTCCCGCCCGATCCTGGCTATCGTGGATTCAATGGCATCGCCAAGGAAAAGGAACAGGACAAGCCCTACGATCTGCACGACATCCGCAAATCCACGCTCTGGGGCACACTGATGGCGGGCGGTCAGGGCGTTGAATATTACTTCGGTTACCGGCTCCCGGAAAACGACCTGAAGTGCGAGGATTTTCGGAGTCGGGACCGGAGTTGGGATTACTGCCGCATCGCTCTGGAGTTTTTCAGGGCCAACGCGATTCCATTCTGGGAAATGAAAAGCGCCGACGCGCTCGCCGACAACACCACGAACGACAACCGCCGGTACTGCCTGGCCAAACCCGGCCGAATCTACGTCGTTTATCTGCCGGATGGCGGCGCCACGGATCTTGACCTAAGCGGCGCAAACGGGATCTTCCGCATAAAATGGTTCAATCCGCGCACCGGGGGCCTGTTGCAGGACGGCCCCGTGAAACAAGCGCAAGGTGGCGCCCGCGTCGCATTGGGGCAGCCACCGTCGGACAGCCATCTGGATTGGACCGTCTTGGTGACCAAGTCGAGCGATGAACCGAACGCCGCGGACGCCAACGCACCCAAAAAGCCGAATATTCTTTGGCTCATCGCCGAAGACATGGGGCGGGAGGCGCTTAGCTGCTCAGGCACACACCAGGTCTGGACGCCGAACATCGATCAACTGGCGCGCGACGGTGTCCGCTACCGCCGCGCTTACACCACCGCTCCAGTATGTTCGCCCAGCCGCAGCGCCTTCATGACCGGCATGTACGCGACCACGCTGGGGGCGCATAACCATCGCTCCCACCGAGGCGATGGCTTCCAGTTGCCCGCCGGTGTTCGGGTGCTCACCGATTGGCTGCGCGACGCGGGATACTTCACCGCGAACATCGTGAATCTGCCCGCTACCTGCGGTTTTAAGGGGACCGATAAGACAGATTGGAACTTTGAGCACCAAGGCAAGCCCTTCGATTCGGCGAACTGGGACGACCTTAAATTGCACCAGCCGTTTTACGCCCAAATCAATTTCAGCGAAACCCATCGCACCTTTCATGGACCGGCCAAGGCGGATCCCGCCAAGGTGGTCATCCCGCCTTATTATCCGGACGATCCAATTACGCGGAAGGACTGGGCCCAATACCTCGATTCCGCCAGCGAACTCGATCGCAAAATCGGCCTGGTTCTGCAACAACTGGCCGCCGATGGCCTGGCCGACAACACCGTCGTCGTGTTTTTCGGCGATAATGGACAGGCGCACGTGCGAGGCAAACAGTTCTGCTACGAGGAGGGTTTGCACGTGCCACTCGTCATCCGCTGGGCAAACAAACTTCCAGCGCCACAGCAGATCAAGCCCGGTGATGTCAACGACCGCTTTATCGAGGCCATTGATTTTGCGCCGACGATGCTGGCCATCGCCGGGGCCAGGAAACCCGCGAAGATGCAGGGCAGGATTTTCCTGGGGGACCAGGCGGAGGCCCCGCGGGAATTCGCCTTCGGCGCTCGAGACCGCTGCGATGAAACCGTGATGCGCATCCGCACCGTGCGCGACGCGCGTTATCGTTTTATCGCCAATTTCACCCCGCAAACACCCCTGCTGGCTCCCAATGCTTACAAGGAAAAGCAGTATCCGGTCTGGAACCATCTCAAGGAATTGCATGCCCAGGGCAAGCTGACACCAGTCCAGGATTTCCTCTGCCAGCCCGTGATGCCGCCGGAGGAACTCTATGACCTGGACACCGACTCTGACGAAATCCATAATCTCGCCAAGTCTGATGAACCTGCGCACCAGGCCGCTCTCAAGCGCCTGCGCGATGTTTTGAACCAATGGATTATGGAAACCGACGATCAGGGGCGCAACTTCGAGTCTGCCGAGGTCGTAGCCCGCAACCAAGCCAAGCCAACGGCCCCCCAGCCAAAGAATAAGAAGAAAGGAATGAAATGAATCACCGATACACTGCTCAGGCGCTGGGTTGGACGACCAACAACCGTAGCGGACTTCTTAGTAAAGGGTGGGCGATGCTAAACGCGTTGGCCACATTCTGCGCTTTAGGCATCGGATTGACCCTGGACGCGGCGCCCGCCACACCTCCGCCCAATATCGTCATCATCCTCGCCGACGATCTGGGTTTCGGCGACGTGAGTTGCTACGGCGCCACGAAGATCCAGACGCCGAACATCGATCGGCTCGCCCAAGCGGGACTGCGATTCACCGACGCGCACGCCTCGTCGGCCACCTGCACCCCTTCGCGCTACGCCCTGCTCACCGGCGAGTATCCGTGGCGTAAAAAGGGCACAGGCGTTCTGCCTGGCAACGCCGCGCTCATCATCGAACCGGGCCGCACTACATTGCCTTCCCTCCTGCAAAAAGCCGGCTACCACACCGGGGTGGTTGGCAAATGGCACCTCGGCCTGGGCAACCAAGGAGGTCCCGACTGGAACGCCGACATCAAACCGGGCCCGATCGAGATCGGCTTCGACTACAACTTCATCATGCCGGCCACGGGCGACCGCGTGCCGTGCGTTTACGTGGAAAACCACCGCGTCGTCGGCCTCGATCCCAAGGATCCGATCCAGGTCAGCTTCGCCCAACCCGTCGGCGCCGAACCCACGGGCAAAGACCATCCTGAACTACTCCGGATGCACCCCAGCCACGGCCACGACCAAACCATTGTCAATGGCATCAGTCGCATCGGTTATATGAGCGGTGGCAAAGCGGCCCGCTGGGTGGACCAGGACATGGCCGATACGATCACCGCCAAAGCGGTCGCATTCCTCGAACAAAACCGGAATAAACCGTTCTTCCTCTACTTCGCCACCCATGATCCCCATGTGCCACGGGTGCCGCATCCGAGGTTTGTCGGAAAGAGCGGCTGCGGTGTCCGCGGGGATGCCATCGTGGAGTTCGACTGGTGCGCGGGCGAAATCCTCAAAACCCTCGACCGCCTGCAATTGGCCGATAACACCCTGGTCATTCTCTCAAGCGACAACGGGCCCGTCGTGGATGACGGCTACCGGGACGGCGCGGTGGAAAACCTCAACGGCCACCGGCCGGCCGGCCCGTTGCGCGGCGGCAAGTACAG
>JADGRT010000225.1 GCA_017880715.1 Verrucomicrobiia bacterium
CTCTCATTTGTACCTCTGGATACCCAACGCACTCATCACCGAGGGACTCCAAGTGATGAAACATTGGGGATTCACCTACAAAACGAATCTGGTTTGGTACAAGGTGCGCAAAGATGGCGGACCGGATGGCCGAGGGGTCGGGTTCTATTTTCGAAATGTCACCGAGTTGATCTTGTTTGGCGTGCGGCGAAACATGAGAACATTGGCCCCCGGCCGACGCCAGGTTAACGTGCTCTCGACTCAGAAACGCGAACACTCGCGCAAACCGGATGAGTTTTACGAGATTATTGAAGCCTGTTCGCCGGGACCTTACCTGGAACTCTTCGCGCGTTATCCCCGGCCGGGCTGGCACCAATGGGGAAATGAACTGGTCGAAGCCGGTCAAGATTCGTTCCGAAAACCAACCGAACAACAAATGAGTTTACACGAAAGGAAGACGGCTAAATATGGCTCCGCCAAGTAAGCAAACCGCTTGCCGCTCTAACCCTCATGCAATATAAACACGATCATGCACTCTGATATCATTAAAAAAGGGTTCGAACGCGCGCCGCACCGCAGTCTGCTGCGGGCGACCGGTTCGATCGAGTCCGAAGACGATTTTAACAAACCGTTTATCGCCGTCTGCAACAGCTACACCGACGTCATTCCGGGCCACGCCCATTTGAATGAAGTCGGGGCGCTGGTCAAACGCCTCGTGCGCGAAGCCGGCGGTGTGCCGTTCGTTTTCAACACCATCGGCGTCGATGACGGCATCGCCATGGGCCACGCCGGCATGAAGTATTCCCTGCCGTCGCGCGAGCTGATCGCCGACACCGTGGAAACCATGCTCAAGGCCCACTGCTTCGATGGCATGATCTGCATTCCGAATTGCGACAAGATCGTGCCCGGCATGCTGATGGCCGCCATGCGCGTCAACATTCCCACCGTCTTTGTCAGCGGCGGCCCGATGGCCGCCGGCATCGCCGAGCAGAAAACCGTCCATGAGGATCTGGCCGCTCATCTTCAACCCGCGTCCCAGAAGACCGACCTCATTTCGGTATTCAAAGGCGTCGGCGCGTTGAAGACCGGCACCATGACCGAGGCCGAATTGCTCAAGCTCGAACAAACCGCCTGCCCGACTTGCGGCTCGTGCTCCGGCATGTTCACTGCGAACTCGATGAACTGCCTCTGCGAAGCCCTGGGCATGGCGCTGCCTGGCAATGGCACCATCCTCGCCGTCTCCAAAGAGCGCGAGGCGCTTTACGAGCGCGCGGCCCGGGCGATTCTCAAGCTGGTCGAACACGACCTCAAACCGCGCGATATCGCCACCTTGGAAGCCTTCGATAATGCGATCATGCTCGACGTGGCCATGGGCGGCTCCACCAACACGGTGCTGCATACCCTGGCCATCGCGCGCGAGGCGGGCATCCAGTTCGACATTGCCCGCATCGACGCCATTTCACGGCGCATCCCGTGCCTGTGCAAAGTGTCGCCGTCCTCCGATTACCACGTGCAGGACGTCCACCGCGCCGGCGGTATCCACACGATTCTCGGCGAACTCAAGCGCATGGGCGCGCTGAACCTCGATTGTAAAACCGTCACCGGCAAAACCATCGGCGAGAACATCGATGAATGGGACGCGCGTTCCGAAAAATGCACCTCTTGGGCCAAGGCCGTCCGCATCTCCGGCGCCTCGGCGCTGGTCGTGGATCCTAACGACAAACTCGGTTCGGCCGCCAGAACTGCCAGCGGCAACCTCGTCCCCAAACCGATGATGTTTTTCCCGGCCGACGCGCGAGCCATCACCTTGTGGCGCCTGGCCGCCGCCTTCAACGCGGGCGACGCCGCAACCGCGGCAGCGTTGTTCGCCGAGGATGCAGAATTCCAGGTTGATGGAACCAACTGTTGGAAAGGTCCGGCGGCCATCGAGGCGGGACTCAAGGAGAAATTTATTGAGTTCAAGGGCCTGGTGCGCGCCGAGTTGGGCCAACTGAAACAGACTCCCGTGCTGGTCATGTGGCAATACGCCAAGGGCGGCGTCAAAACTGCGTGTTGTCTGGTCCGGATTGGGCGGCTGCGCAACTGGCAGATCAGCAAGGCGTATCACGAATACCGCCAGGAGCAAATCAAGCTGGCCCAACCCAGCGGCCTCATGCCGTATGATCCGGCCTTTCGGTTCAATGCCCAGGATTGCATCCGCACCCAGGAAACCGCCTATTCACCCGATGGCGGCCTGGCCATCCTTTACGGCCACCTCGCCCCCGAAGGCAGCGTGGTCAAAACCGCCGGCATCAGCGACGCATTCAAACAGTACTGCGGCCCGGGTTTCGTGTTCGAAGGCCCCTCCGTCATCTTTGAAAGTCAGGATGACGCCTGCGCCGGCATTCTCGCCGGCAAGGTCAAGGCCGGCGATGTCGTCATCATCCGCAACGAAGGCCCGCGCGGCGGTCCGGGCATGCAGGAAATGCTCTCGCCCACCAGCTACATCGTGGGCATGGGACTGGGCGACAAGGTCGCGTTGATTACCGACGGCCGGTTCAGCGGTGGCACAGCCGGTGCGTGCATCGGCCACGTCTCACCGGAGGCGGAGGAAGGCGGTCCGATCGCTCTGTTGCGGCCGGGTGACCGCATTCGGATCGATTTCCCGAACCGGCGCATGGATATCTGCGTGCCGGAAGCGGAGTTGGCCGAGCGGCGCAAGACGTTCCAGCCGGTCAAACTCAAGCTCACCGGCTGGTTGGCGCGCTACCAGAAAATGGTGGGCAACGCCAGCAAAGGCGGCATCCTGTGGCAGGGAGAATAGGCCCGGGAATCCAGACGCCAGGGAATATAATTGAAACCGTTTTGCCGGCCATGTGGACAACTTTATGTTGCAGGTGCAACATGAAGTTGTCCACACCGGCAGCGACCCAGATCAGCGGTTTTCTTGCTGGTTTTCCACCATCGGAGTAGCCTGCTTCCTACTTGCCCAAATTATGAAAAACCACTTTGCCGGTTGGTCGCTGTTGTGCGGGCTCACCCTGCTTGCCACATTCCCACTTTCAGCGCGCACCGTCGTGGTGCCCGCCGATGTCATCCAGGATAAAATCCGCGGCGGATTGCTGGGACAAATACTGGGTGACCTGAACGGCTTGGCGCATGAGATGAAATACATCGCCGAGCCGGGCAATGTCACCGATTATACCCCGTCCCTGTCCGACGGCGCCTGGACGGACGACGACACGGACTTCGAGTGGGTCTATGTGCTGGCGATGCAGCGCGAGCGGCGTTTGCTCCTGCCCCCGCAACGCATTTCCCAGCTCTGGAAAACGCACATCAACCGAAAATTCTGGTGCGCCAATCAATATGCCCGCCAATTGATGGATTTGGGCATCGATCCGCCGCTCACCGGTCTGCTGGCTTTGAATCCGTGGTCGGATTTCAACCTGTCCGGCCAGTTCTTGTGCGAGACCTTTGGCCTGCTGGCCCCGGGCATGCCGCGCACGGCCGCGCGCCTCGGACTCAACTACACCCGGGTTGCCATCGACGGCGGTCCCGCCCAAACCACCCAGCTTTTCGACAGCATGATCGCCACGGCCTTCTTTACGAACGACCTGAATGCCATTCTTGAGGCCGGCTTAAGAGCTGTTGACGCCCGGAGCGACGTTCGCACGATTGTCCGCGATGTGCGGCGCTGGCATCAGGAGAACCCGAAGGATTGGCGATCCACGCGACATTTCATCAAGGAAAAATACAGCCGGTTCAATGGCGCCATGCGGGACAAAAACGGCTATGAACTAAACGCGGCTTCGGTCATCGGCGCCCTCCTCTACGGCGAGGGGGATTTTGTGAAAACCCTGACCCTCGCGTTCAATTTCGGTTGGGACTGCGATAACAACGCCGCCACCGCCGGCACGATTATCGGCGTCATCAAGGGGAACCGCTGGCTGATGAGCCAGGGCTGGAACGTTCAAGATCGTTTCCGGAACACCACCCGCGATGAGATGCCCGGCGATGAAACCATCACGAGCTTTGGCGATCGTTTGATTGAACTGGCCGGGCAAACCATGCGCGAGCAGGGCGGCGGCCCGGTCCATCACCGCGGGACCTTGGCCTATCGAATCAAACTCGAATCACCGGCCAACGTGCTGCCTTTGGCGAACCCGGTCCGGCAGGCCAAACAAGCGGCTGCCCGTTTGCGGCCTGAGATGGAACGCGACCTGTTGCGCGGAACTCCGGCACCGCAGGCGCGAGCGGCGTATCTCGCCATCGGACTCGATCAGGCCGGCTTGCTGGAAGCCCGCTATCCGGAAGCCTGGAAACAGGCGCTGATGGCTTTGCAGCGATATCCGAAGGTTCTCGAGGTGTTGTTTTACGATTCTCCCACTCCGGCCGGAAACAAGCTGAGGGAAAAGGCCAGGGCGGCGGGTTTGACGCCGCCTGTTCACCGTGAAAAACTCTGGTGAGACGGAAGTTTTATAAGAAATCCAAGAAACCAGGAATGAGATTCCCCGGTGTTCCTGGACGCCTGCATTCCTTATTAAACCCGGACCGTCTCAGGGCGCCGTGGTGGCGTCGAGTTTGACGAAGGGATTATTGACAAACTCTGACGCGATACTCTCCTCACCAAGGGTTGAGACCCCGACAGGTTCGTTCTCTTCGACGGAACGGGAAGGCTCCGGTGGCATGTCCGGTTCGCCGGCAGCGATTTTTTCGCGCTTGGCGGCAGCTTCTTCTTCGGTCTCGTACGGATTTTTGGCCCGTTTGGCTCGCGGCAACGGACTCATCATCACATTGATACCGCGGCCGATTAACTTCGGCGGCGAGTCCGGATGACCGTAAGGAATCAATTCCTTAATAAACGAGTTAACCGTTTGAAAGCCAACATCCTGATGCGCCATTTCGCGGCCCCGGAACCGCAGCGTGAGCTTCACCTTCATTTCCTCGCACAGGAAATTGGTGGCGTGGGTCAGCTTGACCTTGAAATCGTGCGGATCAATGGTTGGGCTGAGCTGGATTTCCTTGACCTTGTTGGCATGCTGGTGACGCCGGGAATCCTTGTCTTTCTTGGATTGCTCGTAGCGGAACTTGCCGTAATCCACCAGCCGGCAGACGGGCGGCGTCGCGTTAGGCGCTATTTCCACCAGATCGACATCGTTGGCCCGCGCTTTGGTCAAGGCATCGTTCAGGGACATGATCCCTTCCTGCTTGCCATCAACGCCAATCACTCGAATCTCACGCGCTCGAATCTTATGATTGATCCGGAACTGGAGAGCCGAAGGAGGATAATTACGGGAGGAATAAGGGTGACTCAAAGCACCCTCACCGGTTGAGGTTTAACCATGCAACTCATCAAATTAACTACAAATATGCCGCTCAAATCGTCGTTCTATGACGCTAAGCTAAGCGATTGACCGCGACCCTGCAAGCAGAAACTTGTGTTTGTTCAACCCCCGCGACCCGCGGGCACGGTCAACCTATTCAATGACAAAGATCTTGCCGATGGGACGGAGATCCCCGTCTCGGGTCCGTCAAGAACTGCTGGCGCAACCCAGTCCTCAGTTGCAGTTCGGACCGAGGTTGGCTAGTTTGCAGGGGTATATGACATTGACTGAACAAATTTTGGCCCGTGC
>JADGRT010000226.1 GCA_017880715.1 Verrucomicrobiia bacterium
TTTGATGAGACGCCCTGGGTGAAGATGCCGGAAAAATACTCCTGGCCTAACGAAGACCGGCTCTACTGCAAAAGCTATTGCCCGCTTCATCCCAAAGTCCATGAGGTCGTTTTCGATTTGGTGGATGAGATTTGCGATGCCTTCCAAACGGATGCTTTTCATGCGGGAATGGATGAGGTGTTCTATATCGGCGAAGCTAAATGTCCGCGCTGTTCGGGGAAGGACAAGGCGGAGCTTTTTGCCGGGGAAATAAAGTTAATTCGAGATCATCTCAAGGAGCGCGGCCGGCAATTGTGGATTTGGGGTGACCGTTTGCTGGACGGCAAGACCACCGGCATTGGCGAATGGGAGGGCAGTTTCAACGATACTCACCGGGCCATCGATTTGATCCCCAAAGACGTGGTCATCTGCGACTGGCATTACGAAAGAGCCCACCAAACGGCACCGTATTTCGCCCTCAAGGGATTCAGTGTGGTCACTTGTCCGTGGAACAATCCCAAAACGGCTGCCTTGCAGGTGCAAGACATCGCCCGGTTCAGGGATCGATCCGCGCCAGCCGTGAAAAATCGCATCCTGGGCATCGTGCAGACGGTTTGGTCGGGTGCGGAACCTTTCCTGAAGGACTATTACGGACTCAAGCAAGGCGGCGAGTTCAAGCAGGAGGAAAAGACGGAGGCCAAGTGTTTTGTCAGGACCTTTGCGGAAATAGCATCGGTGACCGGCCTGCCCGTTGCGGCTCAAAAAAGATGATCGGCGGGTATTACGACGAGCATCCTTGGGGGGAATTCAACGCGCCGCTGGTGGTGGAAGACTCCCGTTTCCCCGGCCTGCAACATCTTCCGCGAAATCCTTAATAAATGGGCGTCGTGTAACTCCGCCCTCCGAAGTTGGCGGACGCAGCCAAAACCTTTTGCTTGGCGGGCAGCGGGTTTTCAACGATTTTTGACTGTCGATGCAAACATCACTTCCCATCTGGGAGATTCATCATGAAATTCTGGCGCATTTGTCCGCCGGCAATCGGCTCGTGCTGGTGGCCCCCACCGGCTCGGGCAAGACGACCCAGGTGCCGCAAATGCTCCTGGACGCCGGACTGGCGGAGCCGCCCCCAGGCGATCCTCTGACCGGCCAGGCGCGAAAGATCGTCGTGCTCCAGCCCCGCCGGGTCGCGGCGCGGACGGTGGCGGCCCGGGTGGCGTGGGAACGGCACTGCCCGCTGGGACGCGAAGTCGGCTATCAAATCCGGTTCGACGACCAGACCAGCCTGGGCACGCGAATCTGTTTTGTGACCGAGGGAATTTTGCTTCGGTGGTTGCAGGACGATCCCACTCTGGCGGAGGTGGGTGTGGTGTTGTTCGATGAATTCCACGAACGGAATCTGCTGAGCGACGTGGCGCTTGCGCTCGTTAAAACTATTCAGGAAACCCGCCGGCCCGACCTCAAAATGGTGGTGATGTCCGCCACCCTGGATGCCCAGCAGGTGGCTGACTATTTGTCACCGCCCCCCGAGTCCGTGGTCCCCGCCGCCGTGCCCAGGTTTT
This sequence comes from Verrucomicrobiia bacterium, assembly GCA_017880715.1. Taxonomy (GTDB): domain Bacteria; phylum Verrucomicrobiota; class Verrucomicrobiia; order Limisphaerales; family UBA1319; genus JADGRT01. The sequence continues at coordinate 1,539 of JADGRT010000226.1, forward strand.
GTCCGGTCTTGATTTCCGAGGGCCAGAGTTTTCCGGTGGAGGTCCGCTATTTGGAAAGGCGGGATGAACGGTCCATCACGGAACAGGCAGCCGATGCGGTCGAGCGAATCGTGAACTCGGGGGCGGAAGGCGATCTGCTCGTGTTCATGCCGGGCATGGGCGAGATCCAGGCCACCCAGAACGCCATCCGCGTAGCGCGAGTCAACGAGAAATTGGCGGTGATTCCGTTGCACGGCGATTTGCCGCCGGAAGACCAGGACCGCGCTTTTGCGCCTCATCCGCTGCGCAAGGTGGTGATTGCCACGAACGTGGCGGAGACGTCGGTGACGATCGACGGCATCCGGCATGTGGTGGACAGCGGTTTGGCGGGGGTTGCCCGTTACGATGCGGAGCGGGGGATTGGCACGTTGTTCATCGAGGAGATCAGCCGCGCCTCGGCGGATCAGCGCAAGGGACGCGCCGGGCGAACCGCGCCGGGCGCCTGCCACCGCCTCTGGACCGAGAACAGCCAGTTGAACCGGCCCGAACGCAACACGCCGGAAATCCAGCGGTGCGATCTGGCCGAGGTGGTTTTGCTGTTACACTCGATGGGCATTCGGAACGCGGCGACGTTCGATTGGCTCGACCGGCCGGATCCGCAGGCGGTGGAACGCGCGGAAAAGCTGTTGCGTGTCCTGGGCGCGCTGGAGACGGGCGGAGCGGAATCGAGCCGTCCGGGCACGACGGACATCACTCCGATCGGACGGCGGATGTTGCGACTGCCCATGCACCCGCGTTATTCGCGGATGTTGATCGAGGCCATCCAATACGGCTGCGTGCCGGGGGCGGCGCTATGCACGGCCCTGGTGAGCGGACGCGATTTGCTGATGCGACTCGGGCGCGACGACCAGCACATTGCCGAGGCCCGGGAGCTTTTCGAGGCCAGCGCGGAATCGGATTTCTTCACCCTGATGCGTGCCTTTCGGTTTGCCCAGAACTGCGGTTTCAATCTCGAAACCTGCCGCCGCCATGGCATCCACGCGGCGACGGCGCGAACGATCGAACAGACCTGCCAGCAAGTCATGCAGGTGGCCGAACGCGAGGGAATCGCCGGCCCGGTCGGCGGCGGGGCAGCAAGCGTTTCCGGTGAAGATCCGTTGCTGCGGTGCATCCTGGCGGGGTTTGCGGATCAACTGTGCGTGCGGCGCGACCAGGGCACGCTCGAATGCGAACTGGCCGAGGGACGCACCGGCACGTTGATGCGCGAAAGCGTGGTGCAACAGGCGCCGTTGTTTGTGGCCGCGTCCATTCGCGAAGTGACCTCGCGAGGTTCCGGCCATCTGACCTTGCTGGGTCTTGCCAGTTTGGTTAAACGGGAATGGCTCGAAACCATGTTCCCGCAGCAAATCACCACGCGCATCGAGCATTTGTTCGACCGAACCCACAAGCGAGTGGCGGCCGTCAAGCTGGTGCGGTTCAATGACCTGGTCATCCACCACGAACACCAGCGCGAGGTCGATCCCGCCGCCTCCGGCCGTTGCCTGGCTGAGGCCTATCGCAAAGGATGGTTCGAACTGACCGCGCTCAATCACGAGCTCCGTCAGTTCATCGGCCGTGTCAACCTGGTTGCCACCGTACTGCCGGATCTGGAATTCCCCCCGTTCGACGAGTCGGCGGTGGTGGCGTGCCTGGCACAAGCGTTCGAAGGCCTGACCCTGGTCAAAGAAGCTCAGGCGGCGGAACTGCGTCAGGCCTTTTACGCCCGACTGCCCAAGGGCCAGCGCGAATGGCTGGATGAGTTGGTCCCCCTGACCGTAACGTGGCCCGACCAGCGTAAATTGAAGCTGCTCTATGCCGAAGAAGCGCGCAATGAAAAGGGCGAAGTGTGCCCGCCGGAATTGCAGGTGAAACTGCACGAGTGTTTTCAACTCAAAGAACACCCCGTGGTGTGCGAGGGAAAACTGCCGGTTAAATTGTGGTTGTGCGCGCCCAGTGGAAAACGGCTGGAAGCGACCACGAACTGGCCAGCCTTCAAAACCAACCAGTATCCGAAGCTTAAACCAGCGTTGCAGAAACAGTTCCCGGGGATGACGTGGATCTGATCTTTTTTCCTGTAACATTTGTTCGGATTTGCTTCTGAGGGAGGTGTATGAAGGAATCTCGGGAAACGTACTAGCCTATGGCTGAAGTCAGGAAATGTCCGGAGTGCGGAGTTTTGTTGCCGGCCGGCGTATTGGCGGGTCTTTGTCCGGCCTGCCTGCTTAAACAGGGCACGATGGCCGATTCCGCGACACAACCGGCGCAGCCACGCTTCGAACCGCCGCCGGTGGCGGAGGTGGCACGGCTTTTCCCCCAGCTCGAAATCCTCGAATTGATTGGCAAAGGCGGCATGGGCGCCATCTATAAAGCCCGCCAACCCGCTCTGGACCGTTTCGTGGCGTTAAAGCTTCTGCCAGCGCAACCGTCCGGCGGCGCAGGCTTCACGGAACGGTTTAACCGCGAAGCACGCGCCTTGGCCAAACTGAGCCATCCTAACATCGTCGCGGTGCATGAATTTGGGGTAGTGTCGGGTGTCTCATCCGGCGGAGGCACCACAGTCCGTTTGTCGCACACGGAAAGCCCTGACGCTAATCCGGGTGGCAAGATGCCATCCGCTACGGCAGGCGGGACGCCCGCCGCCACTTTGTTCCACTTTTTCATCATGGAATTCGTGGACGGGGTGAACCTGCGCCAGTTGCAGAAGGCCGGCCGTCTTTCTCCGCGCGAGGCGCTGCAAATCATCCCGCAACTCTGCGACGCCCTCCAGTACGCCCACGACGAAGGCGTGGTCCACCGCGACATCAAGCCCGAAAACGTGCTCATCGACCGCAAAGGGCGCGTAAAGATCGCCGATTTCGGCCTGGCGAAAATTTTGAACCGCGATCCGGAGGACTTGCGATTGACTGGGGAAGGCCAGGTCATGGGCACACCGCATTACATGGCGCCCGAGCAGATTGAACATCCGCTGACCGTGGACCACCGTGCCGACATCTTTTCGCTGGGCGTGGTTTTTTACGAGATGCTCACGGGCGAGCTGCCCCTGGGCAAATTCCAACCCCCGTCCCGCAAGGTGCGGGTCGATGTGCGGCTGGATGAAGTGGTGTTGCGTGCGCTGGAAAAGGAGCCGGAACTGCGCTACCAACAGGCCAGCGAGGTGAAGACCGCCGTGGAAAACATCGAGCGGAAACCTGGTGAGTTTGCCAGCCGTCCCAATCCACCATCGCCTCCACTCAAATCCCGCATTCAGGTGATCTGGAAAATCGCCGCCGTCCTCGCGGCCGTGGTCATGCTCATCCTCGCTGTTCAAGTAGGCATGTTAGTGCTGGCCATTGTCATGCCGGCCTGGCATCGGTCGTCCGAACCACGCTTTGTCCTCAGCGGCACTGTGACCGATGCGGTCACCGGCAAACCCATCCGCCAAGCCCGGGTGGCCGATAATTTCTACAACACCCGGCCCAATCGGGCGCCCCAAGAATCGTGGACCGATAATAACGGCCACTATGAACTCAAGACCTGGTATGAGGAGCACACGGTAGCCGCCTCGGCGCCCGGCTACGAAACCACGCTGGCCACGCTCATGACCAAGACCTTCGGCCGTGAGGACGGGAAGCGAATGGATTTCCAGTTGCGGCGGATGAATGTCGAAATGGCGGCGAAGCAACCGACGGATGTGCCTGGTCAAACCTTGGATTCCTTGCCGCCTGTGGTCGTCGAAACAAAGCCGATGTCAGGTGCGCACGTAGTAAATCCTGGCTTGGCTGAAATAACGGTGAGGTTCAGCAAAGATATGGCTGATGGAACATGGAGTTGGTCAACCGCCTGGCTGAATTCGACACCCGACATTATTGCAGGGCCAAAGTATGCCCCAGACCGGCGAACTTGCACCATCACGGTTAAGCTGGAAGCAGGCAAGACGTATGCTTACTGGTTGAACTCCGAAAACTTCCATAACTTCCAGGATCAGGCTGGCCATCCTGCCATTCCGTATCTGCTCATTTTTCAGACCAGCGGCAAGGAGGATTCTCCTT
>JADGRT010000227.1 GCA_017880715.1 Verrucomicrobiia bacterium
AAACCTTGAGCACGGAAACCGACATCTCGCCAGGTTTGACCGGGGCGAACGCAGCGATGCCTTCGCCTGATGCCCTGTTTGACCGCGAGTGGGCGCTGAGCATTCTGGAGCACGCCTTTGCAGTCATGAAGCAGGAGTCGGACAAGGCCGGCACCTTGCGCGAATTCGAGCTGCTAAAACCATGGCTTACTGGGAAAGGTGCAGCCGGTACGCAGGCTGACGCCGCCCGCCAACTCGGTCTGAATGAGGGTGCGGTACGGGTGGCTGTTCACCGGCTCCGGCGCAGATTCCGCGAACTGGTCAAGGCCGAAATTAAACAGACGGTTAATAATCCCAGCGACGTGGCGGACGAATTGCGCCTGCTCATTGAGGCGTTGTCATTGTGAGGAGATGCGCCGGTGTATACCGGAATCTCCGCTGTATCTTGCCAAACCCCGGTGGCTTCGATAGTCTAGGTGGCATGGCTAAATTGTCGTCGTTGATATTAGCTTCGGCTTCGCCCCGTCGTTCCGAGTTGCTCCGCCAGTTGGGAGTGGCGTTTCGGGTTGTGCCCAGCGAGGTGGCGGAGGCGGATAATTCGCAGCTTTCGCCGTTCGAACTCAGCCAGTTGAATGCCTACCGCAAGGCGTTTGTGGTGGCACGGCGGTTTCCGAAGACCCTGGTGCTGGGCGCCGATACCATTGTCTGCCTGGGCCGCACGGTCCTTGGCAAACCCGCCAATCCGAAGGCGGCAACCCGCATGCTCAAGCAACTGCAGGGTCAAACCCACCAGGTGGTCACCGGGGTCTGCCTGATGCATCGCCAACGGCATCGCGCTGCCCTTTTTGCCGTTAGCACCAACGTGACCTTCCGGCCGCTAAACGCAGCTCAAATCCGGCGGTATCTCAGCGCTGTCAATCCCCTGGACAAGGCCGGAGCTTACGCCATTCAGGAGTCCGGCAGCCTCCTCATCGATCACATCGCCGGTTCGTTTTCCAACGTCGTGGGGCTCCCGATGGAACGGCTGCAGGAGGAGCTTCAACCGTTCGCCTGAAAAACGGCGGCGCCGCCCATTGGATTTTGCCGTGGAAAAAGCTTCTGACAGCCCTCGTTCGCTCCCGCCGGGTTTATCGCTCCAGGCGGCGCCGCTGCCGCGATCGTACTTGAACTATGTCGGCCGCAAACTGTTTCGGCTGGTCGAAACCTTGCACGGAGTGGTGGCCTTCAGCCTCATTACGCTGGGCGTCACGCTGACCCAATTCAACCGGTCGTCGCGCGTCATTCATCCCCTGATCCGCGCGCAGGTGTTTCGCGCCGGGGTAGGCTCGCTGCCGATGACCACCTTCCTGGCGACCGCCCTCGGGTTTGTCATCATTGGCCAAACCCTGTCGCTGCTGCAGCAAGTGGGCGCGCAGCACCTGATCGGCACGGTGATGGTGACCGTCGTGGTGCGCGAGCTGGGGCCGCTGATCGCCGCGCTGGTGGTGTTGGTGCGCGTCGGCACTGCCACCGTCATTGAACTGGGCACCGCGCGAGCCCTGGGCGAAGTGGAAGCGCTTGAGGCCCTGGGCATCGATCCGATTCATTACCTGGTGGTGCCGCGGGTGCTGGGCCTGGCCATCTCGATTTTTTCACTTACGGTTTACCTGATCCTGGGAACGCTCTTCAGCGGTTACCTGTTCGCTTTTTTGCAGGACGTGCCGTTGCGGCCCGGGGCCTATCTGCAACAACTCGGGCTGGCGCTCTATTGGCAGGACTTCGTCCTTCTGGCGCTCAAAACCACCAGCTTCGGCGCCATCGTCGCCATCGCGACCTGCTACGAAGGCCTGGCCAAACCGCTGCAACTGGAGGAAATCGCCAGCGCCACCACGCGCGCGGTGGTCGGTTGCGTCATTTCCTGGGTGCTGTTGGATGCGATGTTCATCCTCGTTTATCTCATGATTTGACCCGGTGAAAGCCAACGATCCCAACGCCGCAGATAGGACGTCACCCGTCAGCGCCAACCCGTTGATCGAACTGACCGACGCAGCCATCGCCGCGCCGTCGCCTTCGGATCAGGTGGTGGTGGACGGCGTGACCTGGCGGGTGAACCCGGGGGACTACTGGGTGATCGGCGGCCTGCCCGGCTCCGGCAAGACCGAATTGCTGTTAACCGCCGCCGGCCTGGCTAAACCCGTCCGTGGCCAGCACCGATTGTTGGGGCGGGATCTGATGGGTTTAACCGAATCTCAAATGCTGTCTCTCCGACTGCAAGTCGGCATGGTCTTTGCCCATGGGGAGCGGCTGTTCCATCAACTCACCATCCTGCAAAACGTCGCCCTGCCGATTTGCTATCATCAGAACTGCGCCTGGGATGAAGCGATGGACCGGGTGGAAGCGTTGCTGACTCATCTGGAGCTGTTGGATGTCGCTCACCGCCGGCCGGGACATATTTCGCGCGCCGGCCGGCAACGGGCCGGCCTGGCCCGGGCCTTAAGCCTGGAGCCGGAAGTACTGCTGTTGGACAACCCGTTGGCCGGCCTGGATCCGCAACAAATGGCGTGGTGGCTGGAATTTCTCGATCGATTGGCGGCCGGTCATGAAGTCAGGCAACACCGGCCCGTGACCGTGGTGGTAACGACCGATGATTTTCACCCCTGGCACGTTCGCGGCCGACAATTTGCTTTCATCCGCCAGGGACGCTGGTTACCGTTGGGTGGACGGGCTGAACTGGAGGCCTGCACGGATCCGCTGGTGCGGAGTCTGCTGGCTCCGGTGGTCACCACGGAATAGCGTATATGGCCTTGCAGGATTTAACGCCCCAATTGCGCACGCGACTCAACCGGGTCGAGCGCGCCGTCGGCGTGTTTGTCAGCCTGGCCACGTTACTGCTCGTCGCGGGCTTCGCCTACTACGCCCATTACACGGCCAAACGAAAGGGCTGGTTCGATGTCACGGTGCCCTATTACACCATGGTTAATTCGGCCACCGGTTTCAAGGAAGGTGACCGCATTATCCTGATGGGATTCGAAGTCGGTGAAATCACCAAGATCGAGGCCATGCCGCCGAACAATCCCTTCGACGTCTTCGTCCAATTCGTCGTCAAGGCGCCCTATTTCGGCTATTTATGGACCGATTCCAAGGCAAAGGTTGGCTCGGCCGATTTTCTGGGCAAACGCTTTCTGGAGGTGACGAAAGGCGGCGCCACGAGCGACACCAACGTTTTTGCGACTTACCGCACGGAAAAAGACGGTCGCCTGTCCGTGCGGATTGAAGATGACGATGTGGCCCAAAAGAAAGGCGCCTACTACGCTCCCCTGACCAAGGACTCCAAAGGTTACTTTCTGGAACCCAACGAATCGCCAGCCATTACCGAGCGGCTCGAAAGCTTGTTGAACCAGGTGGAAAAGGCCCTGCCCAACATCCTGATTTTAACCAACCAAATCAGCGGTGTGCTGACCAACAGCGCCAACCTGGTGGCGCGCCTGGATCGCACGGTGGAAAGCGCCCAGCCAGTGGTCACCAACCTGGCCGACATTACCACGCGGCTGCGCGATCCCCACGGTTCGCTGGGCGAATGGCTGATCCCCACGAACATCAACCAACAGGCGCAGACTGCGCTCGGCTCCGCCAACGCCACCTTGCTCACGGCGAATACCAATCTCGAAGTCGTGGCCGCCAACCTGAATATAACCCTGGATAACCTGGCCCAACTCACCGGCAATCTGAAGGAGCAGGTGCAGGCCAACAGCCTGATGTTGACCGAGCTTTCCAGCCTGATCATCAACGCCGATGACCTCGTGCAGGGTCTGAAACGCCATTGGCTGCTCAAAGGTCCATTCGGAGCCGCGACTAATGCCGTCCCGTCCAGCCGGGTGCAGCCCAGTGTGGGAGGGACGCCGTGAGAGCAGCCGCAGACAGAAGTCAGAAGTCAGAAGTCAGAATGAAGAGCGCTGCGGGCACGAGGGTGCGCCCCGGTTCAGGGGCAGTCTCCAAGCCCGAAGCGAGGGCGCGCCTTGGGACCATGAACCTGGGTAGATCGGACATTCACGCGACAGCGTCTTGGACTGCGGCAGTCCTCTGCCGCTTTCGGCGGGCGCTGGAACGTGCCAAAGCGCCAGAGGACTGGCGCAGTCCAAAACCTGGCGGACCCTTGGTCGGTTCATGGAGAGTCAAGCCTGCCCCCCTCGAGCCTTCGACTATCGGGCGGCTTTTTCTACGCCTGGGGTCGAAGGGTATGGCTGTTTTTACAGCCTTCGTCCTGCTTCCCGGCTGCTCCTCGACCAAGCCGGTTGCGCCGGTGCCCGCGGCGGTATCGCAGGCGCGGCTACAAGCTGACAACGCCGCCAAACTGACGGGGGCGGGTAACTGGACGGCGGCTGCCCGCGCGTGGCAGCAGACAGCCGAGGACTATGCCCTATTGAATGACCGCGCCAACGAGGCCATTGCCTGGCATAATCTGGCGCAGGCGCAGCGCGAACTGGGTCAAACCGCTTCCGCCCGAACCCGGTTGGAGCAGGCCGCTGCGTTGAATCTGGACAGCGGCCGCACCAACGAATGGTGGCGCAATCAGATCGTCCTGCTGCAAATCGAACGCCAGGACCAGGAGAACGCCGCCGTGGAAAAACGACTGGCCCTGCTGACGCCGCTGGCCATCTCGCTGTCCGCGGCGGAACTTCGCGGTCTGTTCCTGAATGAGCTGGGCCTTTGGCAAATGCGTCAAAGCGACATGGTCCACGCCGAAGCCGCCTTTCGGCAGGCCGAACAGGCGTTTTTGAAAGCGAATCATGCCCCGGGTTTAGCCGCCGTGCTGGCTAATCGCGCGCAATGGGCCCTGGCTCAAGGGCGGCCGATCGAAGCCCTGGCCGTGTGGCGATCCGCCTTGAGCCGTTATGAATCGCTTGCCGATGCTCGTGGCATTGCGCTCTGCCTGGCCGGTCTGGGGCGGGCTCAACTCGCGGTCGGAACCGCCCTCGATCAAGCCGAATCCCATTTGCGCCGCGCCGCCGAAAACTACCGCCGGCTCAATCTGAAACCCGAACGGATTGCCACCCTGAAGGCCTTGCTGGAGTGTCTCGATCTCGAAAAGAAGACCGTGGCAGCCGATCCCGTTCGCGAGAAGTTGAAAAGCCTCACAGCTTCTGATCCCACGAAAAAAGAGTGAGAAATTTGACCACAGCCTTCTGTGCCTAACCCATGATTTGGACCGCCCCAACGGAGAAAGACACCGGCAACACCGCGCTCGAAAAACGCCTCTGGGACGCCGCCGATCAGCTCCGCGCCAACTCCGGGCTCAAGTCCCAGGGCTACTCCGGCGACCCAGCGCGGGAACTCGCTCCCCTGCACCCTCTGGTTTCTCGATAAATCAAAATCCCGTAGCAGCCGACGTGAGTCGGCTCAAACTTCCGAGTCTGGCGCAGCTTTTCGAATGCTCGGCGGAGAATAGTGATCCGGCTCACGCCGAATGCTACAAAAGCGTAGCAGCCGACGTGAGTCGGCTCAAACTTTCGGTTCGGGGAAAAATCAGAGCGGACTCACGTCCACTGCTACGTGTGGGATGGATCGCGCCGACACCGTTCTCTTCATAGACGCCCGCCACATCTACCG
>JADGRT010000228.1 GCA_017880715.1 Verrucomicrobiia bacterium
CCGGTTTCGGGCAAAGAATGCGGCGCTCTGCCGAGTCGCCGCTACGCCGGCAAGGTGTTGAAATCGTCTCTTGGTTGTCGAAGTAAACAAGGCAATCGGGTAACAGTTTAGCTTGTATTGTGATTACAGTAACCACGTTATGAAAACCAGCGAACTCAGCGTGACGCGCGTGGGCAATTCGCGCGGCGTGCGGCTGCCGGCCGAGGTGCTGCGGCGCTACCGGGTTGGCGACACCCTGATCATGGAGCAACGGCCTGATGAAATTGTCTTGCGGCCAAAACGCAGCCGCTCGCAGAAATTGACTTGGGCCGAAACCTACCAGCAGATGGCCCAGGCGGATGAAGATTGGTCCGATTGGGAATCACTGCCGGAAGGATTGGCCGACCTGGCGGGCGCGACGGGCAAATGAACCGCTGCGGCAGTTGATCTCGGAAATGTATGGGGAACCCTAACAAAGCGGCGCCTGCTCCGGAGTTTTTATGAAACATCTAATCACGTTTCTTTTGTTGGCTTTTGCCGGCTCTGGTTGGGCCGCCGAAACGGTTCCTTTGTCCACCCTCGATTTGTCTAAAATGCGGCAAGGCTGGGGCACACCTCAAATCGATCGATCCGTCACCGAGATCCTAACTCCCCAGCCGCCGCGCGCCCCGCGCATCAACGGCGCGAAAGTCTTTGGGGTGCGGCCGGGATCGCCTTTCCTGTTCACGATTCCCGCGACCGGGGATCGACCGATGAAATTCGCAGCGGACCGTTTGCCCAAGGGATTAAAGGTGAATCCCGACAATGGCCAAATCACCGGAGTTCTGGCTAATCGTGGCGAGTATCAGGTGATCCTCCGAGCCGCCAATGCCTTGGGCAAGGCGACGCGGCCGTTCAAGATTGTTTGTGGGGACACGCTGGCTCTCACGCCGCACATGGGTTGGAACAGTTGGTACATCTGGGAGAACCACGTGACGGATAAAGTCATGCGCGATGCCGCCGATGCCATGGTCAGCAGCGGCATGCTCAACCACGGTTACATATACGTGAACATCGACGATTGTTGGGCGGTGAAGCCGGGATCGAACGACGCCACGCTGCAAGGCGAGCCGCGGGATGCTCAAGGCAAGGTCAATTCCAATCCGCGGTTTCCAGACATGCGGGCGCTTACCGATTATATTCACAGCCAGGGGCTCAAGGCGGGGATCTACACCTCGCCGGGACCGCTGACGTGCGCCGGACATGTGGGCGCCTATCAGCACGAGGAACAGGACGTGCAGCGGTTTGCCGAATGGGGATTCGATTTCCTGAAGCATGACTGGTGTTCGTACGGCGAGGTGGTCAAAAACCCGGACCGTGCGGCGCTGCAAAAACCGTACCGCCAAATCAGCGAAATGCTTCGCCGCCAGCAACGTGATATCGTTCTGAATCTCTGCCAGTATGGCATGGGCAAGGTTTGGGAATGGGGACGCGAGGTCGGCGGCAACAGTTGGCGGACAGCCGGTGATCTGGGACAGACTTTTGAGGGGATTGCCACCGGCTTGTTCCGCGACGGCTTTGATGTTTACTCGATTAACCAATTGCACAAGTTCGGCGGTCCCGGGGCTTGGAACGATCCGGATTACTTGCTCCTGGGGTATCTCAGCAACTGGAAAGGCCAAACGGCTCCGACGCCCTTGACACCCAACGAACAATACACCCAGGTTTCGTTATGGTGTCTGGTGGCCGCGCCCTTGATTTTCAGCGGCGATATGACCCGTCTCGACGCCTTCACCTTGAACCTGCTGTGCAACGACGAAGTCCTCGAAGTGGATCAGGATCCGCTCGGCAAGCCGGGGCGTCGCGTGGCCAAGACGGAAGATCTCGAAGTGTGGGCCAAAGAGATGGAGGACGGCAGCAAAGTCGTGGGCCTGTTCAATCGCGGCGAGATGGAAATGACCGTGGCCGCAAAATGGTCGGATTTGGGAATCCAGGAAAAACAGCGCGTGCGCGATTTATGGCGTCAGATAGGACTGGGCAGTTTTGACCAACAATTCCAGGCCAGTGTGCCGCGTCATGGCGTCGTGCTGGTGCGGATGTGGCCTCTCCACCGGCCGTGAATACCGGACCCATTATGAAACTCGAATTCCCGACCTTCCAGAAGGCCGTTGTCCTGCTGGTCCTTTCGGCAATCCTCGAGCCCGTTTTAGGGCTGGCCGCGGCGAACCGCATTTCCCTGGCCGGTTCGTGGCGGTTTCAGCTCGATCGTGAAGCGGGCGGCGTCGAAAACCGATGGTTCGAACGCACGCTGGCGAATCATCTGCAATTGCCCGGCGCCCTGCAAAACCAGGGCTTCGGCGACGAGATCACCGTGGACACCCAATGGACCGGCGAGGTGGGCACCGATCGCTGGCTTCAGGGGGCGCAGTACGAGAAGTACCGTCAACGCGGCAACCTCAAGGTGCCGTTCTTTCTCCAGCCCGAGCGGCATTATGTCGGGGTTGCCTGGTACCAGCGCGACCTCCCCATTCCCGACTCCTGGCAGGGACAACGCGTCGTGTTGACCCTCGAACGCGCCCATTGGGCCACGCGCGTCTGGCTGGATGGCAGGGAAGTCGGCGCCAATCGAAGCCTCTCCACCCCGCATGTCTATGACCTAGGCATCGGCCTCGCCGCCGGACGGCATGCACTGACCATTCGCGTGGATAACGGCATGATCGTCAACGTTGGTTCCTGGGCGCACAGCGTCTCCGATCATACGCAGGGAAATTGGAACGGGATTATCGGACGCCTCGAGCTTTCCACGACCAGCCCGGTCTGGATCGACGACGCACAGGCATATCCTAATGTCGCGCAGAAATCCGTCAGGTTGAAAATTCGTCTCGGCAACGCCACCGGCAAACCCGGCGGCGGCACGCTGAAAGTCGGCGCGCAAAACCTGCCGGTAAAATGGGAGGCCAACGGCGGCATGGCGGAAATGGAAGTGGCGTTGGGAGACAAAGCCCGGCTCTGGGATGAGTTCACCCCGGCGCTGCACAAACTGGCGATCCGGCTCACGGGCGACTCGGCTGATGACCGATGCACGGTTTCTTTTGGCTTGCGCGAACTGGGCGTCACCCCGGATCGGTTGTTCACCATTAATGGCCGTAAGACCTTTTTTCGCGGCACCCTGGAGTGCTGCATTTTTCCGCTCACCGGCTATCCGCCCACCGATGTCGAATCCTGGAAACGCGTCATTCGCGTTTGTCAGGCGCATGGATTGAATCATATCCGCTTTCATTCCTTCTGTCCGCCCGAGGCGGCGTTTGTGGCGGCGGATGAACTGGGTTTCTATTTATCGGTTGAGATCGCGGCTTGGACGGAGGTGGGAGATGGCAAACCGATTGACTCGTGGCTGTACGGCGAGGCCACCCGTGTGCTGAAGGCTTATGGCAACCATCCCTCGTTTGTCATGATGGCCTATGGCAACGAGCCGAGCGGAAAGAATCATCCCCAGTGGCTGGGCGAGTGGGTCAACCACTGGAAAAAGGCCGATCCGCGCCGGCTCTACACCAGCGCTTCCGGCTGGCCCGCGGTGCCGGAAAACCAGTACCACGTCTCCCCGGCGCCCCGCGGGCCCAAAGGCTGGCTCGGTAAAGACTACCGCGCCGACGTTCAAACCGGACGAAGCCGGCGCGATGCGGTTGGCGCCATCGACGTCCCCGTGATCGTTCATGAAATGGGCCAGTGGTGTGTCTATCCGAACTTCGATGAAATCAAGAAATACACCGGTCCGCTCAAGGCTAAAAACTTCGAGATCTTTCGCGATTCATTGGCCGAACACGGCCTGTTGAATCAGTGGCGTGATTTCCTGCGCGCTTCCGGACGGCTGCAGGTCCTTTGTTACAAGGAAGAAATTGAAGCGGCTTTTCGCACGCCCGGCGTGGGCGGCGTGCAGTTGCTCGACCTCCACGATTTCCCGGGCCAGGGCACCGCGCTGGTCGGCGTGCTCGATGCCTTCTGGGATTCCAAAGGCTACGTCAAGCCCGAGGAATACCGCCGTTTTTACCATACCACCGTGCCACTGGCGCGGGTGACCAAACGGGTTTGGACGACCGATGAATCTTTCCGGGCCGACGTCGAAATCGCTCATTTTGGTCCGGCGCCGCTGCCGGATGCCGAGCCTTATTGGAAGCTCGTGAATGGAGCAGGCAAAACGATGCGGCACGGTGTCCTGCCCCCCCAAACCATCCCGGTTGATCGCGGCATTGCCCTCGGGCAAATCCCGATTGATTTGGCCCAACTGCCTGCGCCGGCCCAATACAAGCTCATCGTTGGCTTGAAAAACACGCCCTTCGAAAACGACTGGAACCTGTGGGTTTACCCCTCCAAACCCGCGATCGAAGAACCCGCCCAGGTGCTGGTGACCAACCTTTTCAATGAAGCGGTCGTGGCTCATTTGGATGCGGGCGGCAAGGTGTTGCTGTTGACGCCGACGCTTCCTCCCGAGCACCCCAAAGGCTCGTTTACTCCCATCTTCTGGAACCGTTACATGTTTAATTCCCAGTCCGGTCAGACCTTGGGCCTCCTTTGCGATCCCGAGCATCCCGCCCTGCGTGATTTTCCCACGGACTTCCACAGCGACTGGCAATGGGAAGACATCGTGACCCGTTCGCGCGCGGTGGTCATGGACTCGCTGCCCAAAAAGTTGAGGCCGATCGTGCAGGTCATTGACGATTGGAACACCAACCGCAAGCTGGGACTGGTCTTCGAATGCCGCGTCGGCTGGGGCAGTCTGGTGCTCTGTTCCGCCGATTTGGAGCAGGATTTGGATCGTCGTCCCGCCGCACGCCAACTTCGACGCAGTCTGCTGGCTTACATGGCGGGCGACAAGTTCCGACCGACACAGGCCGTGACCAAAGACGATCTGGCGTCCTTGTTCCAGCGCACCCGGATTTCCAACTTGGTCAAGCTTGGCGCGAAAGTGGTGGCCGCCGATAGCGAGGACCGCGAAAATGGTCATCTGGCGGCCCATGCCATTGACGGCGATCCCGACACCATCTGGCACACCCGTTGGCAACCGGCGCCCGATCCCATGCCGCATTATCTCACGATTGACTTGGGGCGCGTCGTAACCCTGAGCGGCCTCACCTGCCTGCCGCGACAAGATATGGCCAATGGTCGTATCGCCGAGTGCGAAGCCTATGTCAGCAACGATCCTCAGGTTTGGGGTTCGCCCGTTGCCAAGGCGCGCTGGCAAAACAGCGAATCGACGCAGCGCCTGCCGTTCCCGCAGCCGGTGACCGCTCGTTACCTCAAGTTCGTGGTCAAATCGGAGGCGAATACAAACCCGTTCGCGGCGGTGGCCGAGTTGGACGTGATTCTGAAAGACTAAACAAAGCAGTTGAATCACGGAGACACCGAGATTTCAACGTTGCGGCCGAGGTCTCCGACGCGGGTTGCGACAGGTTGGCGGTGAGGCATTCAATCCATTCGAACACCTGAATTGCGAAGCATGGCGGAAGGGACAGGAATCGAACCTGCGGATGAGTTACCCCATCTCCTGATTTCGAGTCAGGCGCCTTAGACCACTCAGCCACCCTTCCCACCGTTTA
>JADGRT010000229.1 GCA_017880715.1 Verrucomicrobiia bacterium
CTCGAAATGACTCATTACCTCTGGTGGCCTAACCAGAAGAATTTTGTCTTACGCCCCAAGCCTTTTCGTCCGCAGTTTTTGCGTTGCAGAAACGACCCGCTTCGATTTAGTATGGCTGCTTGATACCATGGCCCACACGACAATCGTGCCACCGATATGAAGCCCGTTAACAAATCCAGGAAAGGTCCCAAACGCCTGGTGAAGTCCGCGGCCAAAACCCGGAAACAGGGAACCTCCCGCCCACCGCGCAATGTCACGCCCAAACCCCGCCCCGCACGGATGCTCCATATTCCGCCCGCGCTGCTGGAAGACGATCCGGTCACCCCGCCGGAAACCCCGCCTCCGCACCCGGCGGAATCCGTTATTCCTGGCTGTTCCTTGTTCTTAGAAGCGGTCGATCCTTTCACCGTTTATGGCTATTGGTTTTTCGATCGGGAGTTCAGCCCTAACCCGCGTGAAACCTTGTCCTCCACCCTTTGGCAACTCCGGATTCAGCGGGTTCAAGGGCTGGATAAAGTGGCCATCCAACAGACGGTCGCCCTCGCTGCCGGCGATTGTTTTGTGTCCGTCCCGCACGCCGGGTCTGTCTATGTGGGAGAACTCGGCTATGGGTCGCCCGCGGGCGCCTGGATCGCCGTGGCGACCTCGCTCACGGCCGCCACGCCTCCCGTCGCGGTAGCGGAAGCTAGTCGAGTGGAACTTGCCCGAGTGGCCGAGGATCAACCCGTGCCACTGCCGGCCCCCTCACCCGACATTTCCAAGCCGGATGCTCAAGCGCACCCGGCGCCCGCAGCGCCTTCCCCAGCAATCGCATCGGCGATCTTCCCGTCCCGGTCGCAAGCCACCGACGACCTGTTCCCAATCCCGAGGGCGGACCTCTCGCCCGCCACCAGCACAACCGGGCCAGAGGCGCGAAAAATGCCAGGCCCCGTTTCGTGGGTGGCCGCGCAGCAGCCAGCCGGGCCGCCCGCCGGTTCCGGGACGCAACCCGCGCCGTTCACGACCTCCGCCGCACCGCCGACGCCCCAGGCTCCACTCCCGGGGTTGTTCACCCCTTTGACCCCCACGCCCGATTGGATGGCGCCACTGCCAACGGTGTCGAGCGAAGCCATGAAAGAGATGGCGCCGAAGCCCACCGCTCCTTTCTGGTTTAATGCGAATGCCGAATTGATCATCTATGGCGCCACCGAACCCACCGCCACGGTTCGTTTAGGGGCTCAACCCTTGACGTTGCGCGAGGATGGAACGTTCAGCCTCCGCATCGACCTGCCCGATGGGGCGCACGAGTTGGTGCTGAGCGCCATTTCCGCCTCCGGCCATGAAAGCCGAACCGCCCGCCTTTGCTTCCACCGCCAAACAATCTATCATGCCACCAACCCCTAAATCGGCCAGGCGTAACCCCGGACAACCAAAGCCCTCGGCGAACCGGGCGGAAATGATGAAACGCCGCCGGCGATTGAGTCTGAAGCTGTTCGGATCTGGCTTGGGGTTGCTGGCCGCAATCTGGATCACCGCCCCGCTGTGGCACATCGGCAAGCCCATCCCCGGCCGTTACTCAGCGCCTTTGCCAGCTACGACCGAATCACCCACCCCCGCCGCAGCGACCGGCGGCCGCCCCAATCCAACTTCTGCGGACGCGAACGCCATCCTCGAACACAAGAGCGCGGGCCTTGAATTCCTCCGGCAGGGGCAAGCCTTGGAAGCCGTTCAGGAGTTTCGCGAAGCTCTGGCTCCCAACCCCAATGACGAGGATGTGCATTTCAACCTTGGCATCGCGCTGTCTCGAAATGGCCAGCTCGATGAGGCTAAAGAGCATTACCTCGAAGCGTTGCGGCTCATGCCAGACTACACCGAGGCCCATAATAACCTGGGCAATCTTCTCATGCGCCAGGGAAAGTTGGATGAGGCCATCGATCAATACCAGACCGCGCTTAAAACCATGCCCGACAATGCCACCGCCCATAACAACCTGGGCACGGCCCTGGCCCGGCAAAAACGAATGGTGGAAGCCATGGCGCATTTCCGGGAGGCCATGCGTATTTTGCCCGATTACAGCGAAGCCCATTTTAACCTGGCAAACGCCTGCCTGGCTTCGGGGCAGGTCATCGAGGCGATCACCGAATTCAACGAAACTTTGCGACTCAAACCCGAGTTCGCCCCGGCCCTGCAGGGCCTGGAACAAGCCCGCCAAAAAATGTCCGGGATCGTGGCCCGTACCAACTCCCCGACTTCACCCGCGCTGGCCCCGTCAAGAAACTGAGTTCTTTTGCCGAAACCAGGGCCGCCGGATGAGGGCACCCCGCCTACAGCCCGAACGGGCCGTTGTAGGCCGGGTCCCCTGACCCGGCGCTCATGCCGCTGGGACGCCGCGTGGGGGCACGCGGCCTACAAATATCCCGGCTTTTGAAAGTCCGGTGCCACCACCGGGCGGCTGTTTCTTTTTCCCTGGGATCAGGATTCCTACCGGTTTACCCGGCTTTGTTTTCATCCACGACCACATACCGGCTGCTGCCCTGGCGCCACACCTTCAGCAAGGTCGTTTTGTCTTTCGGATTTTCCGTCAAGCGCACCGCCTCCGCCGCGTTTTTCACCGGCTCACGATTGATTTCCTGAATGATATCTCCGGGTTTCAAACCGGCTTCGTAAGCTGCCGAGTCCGGATCCACCTCGGTCACCACCGCCCCCCAAACGCCGGCGGGCACGTCCATCTGCCGCCGGATCTCATTGTTAAGATCGCTCACGCCCACACCATTCAAGGTGCCGGTGTCGCTGCTGTCGGGAGTGCCGGATTTGGCCAGCCGATCCTTGCCGGGAAGTTCCTTGATCGCAACCTCGATGGTTTTGGTCGAACCCTCCCGCGCCACTTGGATCGGCACGGTCTTGCCCGGCTGGGTCTGGGCGACGGCCAACTTGAGCTGACGACTGTCCGTCGCCGGCTTGTTATTGAAGGCCAGGACCACGTCGCCGCTTTTCAGTCCGGCCTGGTCAGCCGGGCTGCCAGCCGTGACATCGCCGATGAGCACGCCTTGCGTCCCTTTGAGCTTGAATTCCTTCGCCAAAGCCGGAGTTATGTCCTGAATCAGCACGCCGAGATAACCGCGCGTGACCCGGCCGTCCTTGACGAGGTTGTCCATGACGTAACGGGCCAGGTTGGTGGGGATGGCGAAACCGATGCCCTG
The DNA here is from genome assembly GCA_017880715.1 of Verrucomicrobiia bacterium. Taxonomy (GTDB): domain Bacteria; phylum Verrucomicrobiota; class Verrucomicrobiia; order Limisphaerales; family UBA1319; genus JADGRT01. Next base: position 3,180 of record JADGRT010000229.1, read on the forward strand.
GTTGCCGCCGTTGCGGCTCAGCATGGCCGTGTTGATGCCAATCAAGCGGCCTTCGACATCGACCAGCGCGCCGCCGGAGTTGCCGGGATTGATGGCGGCATCGGTCTGAATGAAGTCCTCGTAATCCAGGCCCATATTGCCGCGGCCTTTGGCGCTCACCATGCCCATGGTGACGGTCTGGCCAATTCCAAAGGGATTGCCCACAGCCAGGACAAGATCGCCAACCTCGATTTTATCGCTGTCGGCTATCTCGATGGACGGAAGATCCTGGGCTTCGATTTTAATCACCGCCACGTCTGTTTTGGGATCGGTGCCGACCACCTTGGCGGTGAATTCGCGGCCATCCTGCAGGGTGACTTTGACTTCATTGGCGCCATCGACCACATGGTTATTGGTCAGCAGGTAACCATCCTTGGAGACGATAACCCCAGAGCCGACCCCGTGTTCGCGCGGAACGTGGGGCGATGGCCGGCCGGACTGCTCATCGAAGAACTGACGCAGCCAGGGGGCGTAAGCTTCCAGGCCTTCCGGAAACCGGTTTGGTTTGATCGCCGTGGACGTAACCACCTTGACCACGCTCGGACTGACCTTCTTGACGACGGGCGCGAAACTGGTGGTAAATGGGCCGCTACGGGCGATTGGCTTTTCGTCCACCTCCACCCGCGCCGCCGTGTCTTTCGGTTTCAGGGCCGTGGTCAGGCCCGCTATCGCCAGCACGCCGCTAATCGCCAGCATCGGCGCCCAGCTCATCCATCTGTTACCTATTGTTTTCATATCGGTTTTTTCCATTGGGTTGTTTGCGTTATTCGCTTCACTCTGGAAGAAATAGACACCATGGCGATGACAGGAACCTTTCCGGACTATTACAAATTTGTAAGGACAAACTCCAGTTCGGGCAGGCGAGGGATGAGGCCGCGTGCGTGCGCCTGCCCCAGAAAACGGCGGATCGATTCGCGGCCTTTGTCGCCGTAATCCAGCGTCCAGTGGTTCACATACATGCCCACGAACTTGTCGGCCAGCTCAACCCCCATGTCGCGCGCGTACTGCAGCGCATGCTGCACGGCTTCGGGCCGATGATCGAGGCTGTAGCGAATGCTTTCCGTCAGCAAATCGGCGATGAGCTGGCGTTCCGCCACGGCAAATCGCTTGTGAATGACGTTGCCGCCCAGTGGCAGCGGAAGGCCGCCGGTTTCGCGCCCCCACCAGACCCCCAAGTCCTCGCAAAGCTTCAGGCCTTCCTTTGGGTAGGTCAACTGTCCCTCGTGAATGATGAGTCCCACCTCGGCCGCCCCGGAACGCACAGTCTGAAAAATCCGGTCGAAAGGCACCACCACGAAATCGAATTCCCGGGCGCTTTTGCCCAGCCAAAGCTGCAGTGCCAGGAAGGCGCTGGTTAACACGCCGGGCACGGCGATTTTCTTTTTCGCCACTTCGTCGCGGGTGAACGAATCGCGGGCCACCAGCAGGGGACCGTAGCCATCGCCCATGCTGGCGCCGCTGGGCAGCAGGACGTACTGATCGTAAACATAGGCATAGGCGTGAATACTGATGGCGGTGATGTCGAGTTCGCCGCGGCGCGCCCGGTCGTTCAGGGTCTGAATGTCCTGCAAAATGTGCTGGAATCGGTAGCCACGATCCGGAATCAGCCCCTTCGCCAGGGCATAAAACATGAAGGCATCATCGGGGTCCGGCGAGTGACCCAGGGTTAACGCGCGTTTTTCCATGAGAGGAAATTAGCGGGATCACTGGGGGGTTGTCACGGCTCAATTGCGCACCGTTCAAGCACCGCCGGTTTCCCGCAGAGGTTCTCCAACCGGTGCAGGAAACCCCCCATCCTGGGACGGCCATTGTAACGAAAGAGAGTCTCGACCAATCGGTAGTGGATGCGCCCCCGCTGGGCGGCGTATTGCAGTGCCAGCCAGCGATAGTATGTCTCCATGCTCTTCATGTTTTGCGTGAAGACAATCCGTACCAACTCGTCGAGCAGCGCATCGGCGCGCTCGTCGAACAGACGGCTTGCGTCCGGCGCCGGGCTGCCCGGCACCGGCTGGTAACGCTGCACGAAGACATACGCCCCCGGCAACGCGCGCAGGAAACGAAACCGCACCACGTCCTCGGCCAAACTGGTGTTGAAACCGTACATGCAGACGAATTGCACGTTGTCCCGGCTGTTCGTTTGCAGCAGCGCATAACGCTCTCGCACCCGTTCCAGATGGCGCGCGTCATTCAGGCTGAAGTGGTAGTTGCGCCGCGTGAAATTAGAATTCGAGCAGCGGATGCGGCGCAGCAGCGCGGCCGCCTCGGGCGTCAGCCGCCGCAGGTCAAGGGT
>JADGRT010000230.1 GCA_017880715.1 Verrucomicrobiia bacterium
GATGAATTCCACGGTTATCTAAAAAGCCTGCCGCAGGACGAACGGGTTCGCCTCGGCATCCAGGATCCCGAAAGCCTTAATTTCCTGGCGGTTCTCCGGAACTGGCTTGCGCAACAGCCTGGTCGAAAGATTCAAGCGCACCCGCTTTGGTCCCAGTGGCGTATCTACCAGCTTCGCGGCGCGGCGCGGTTCATGACCGAACTGCGCGCGCTGGCGGCGCAAACGGCCGGTCATCCCGTCCCGATGAGTGCCAATGCCGGTCTGCTCTGGGGGCCGCACCTGAACGATTATCAAACCCTCGATTATTTCAGCGCCGAGATCGATCATCACGCGCCCCAGCGGCATTTTAATGACAACCCGCTGGTCGCCTACCGGCTGGCGGATGCCGTGGGACGCCCGTTGGCCTCGACTGCCAGCGGCCAGGATTGGGCCTTCATCAAAGAGAAAAACCTGCCCGGACTGGTTCAAGGCTGGATCGCCCTGAGTTATGCGGCCGGTCATGGTTTGATGGCCCCGAATCGTCAATGGTGTTACACACCCGAGAAAGGCACGCACTGGTATGAAGGCCCCAAGGAAAAATTCGTGCCCCTTTATCAGTTCGTACGGCAAAACGCCGCCATCTTCGACAACTACCAGAACCACGCCGACATCACGGTGGCCTTCTCGCAGCGCACCTTTGACCGCAATGCCGGCAAGATCATCGGGATCTGCGGCAAACTGTCAGCCGCCAATCTCTCCTACCGCCTGGCGCTGGGCGGCGATGAGGTCGTGGACCATCCGTTGTCGGTGGAAGCCATGCCGCAAACCGTGCCCCTGCTGGTAGTCGAACCCACCGACTTCACCCCGGCCGATCAGCGGTTGCTGGCGGCCTTGAAACCACAGAAACGCTACGACAGCGTGGAACAGGCGGTGACCAACGTGGCGCCGGCCGTGCGCAGCGAGACACCCGTCACGGTTCGCATATTGCCGCGCGTGAAACCAGGCTCAGCCGTTATTCATCTGGTGAACTGGAACTATGACGACGCCCGTGACGGGGTGGAAACCGTCAAGAACGCGAAAGTTAAGTTGAACCTCCAGGCGCTCGGAGTCGCGGGTGCAACGGAGTGCCGGCTTTACTCACCTGGCGGCCAACCGGTGACCTTGCCCGTGGAACAGGCTACCGTGGTGGTTCCGGAATTCGGTCTTTGGGCGGTCCTGGAACTCCGCGGCCAATGATTTAGGGACAGGATGAACAGGATTTACAGGATGAAGTCCTTTGGCGGGTGTTTTGGACGATACGTTCGGGCCTTGCGCTTGAACTCCAAACGTTCCGCGCCAAAGTTCAGTAGCAGGCCAATTTCGATGCCCGTCGCGGTGAGGTAGTTCACCAACTGCACTTCGTTGGCGGGAGCGAGCGTTTGATTGGCCTTCAATTCGAGCATGACCTTGTCATCGACCAGCAGGTCGGCGAAGAAGTCACCCACAACGACACCATCGTAATGGACCGTGATTGGCTTCTCGCATTCGATTTTCAGTCCAGCTTTCTGCAACTCGTGCGCCAGCGCTTTTTGGTAAACCGATTCCAGAAAGCCCGGCCCGAGCGCCGAGTGGACCTTCATGGCACAACCGATGATGGTTTCTGTCAAAGTTTGGTCTTCCATATCTTCATCCTGTTAATCCTGTTAATCATGTCATCTATAATCCGGTCCGAATTCCACCACTTTATGTCGCGCGCGAATTTCAGCGAGTGCGCAAATGACCTGTCCCGAAGGCGCAGGCCGAGTTCCGTACGAACGCTTGTCCGCCTCGCCGAACAGGTCAACCCCAAAGCCGACCCAATGTCGGCGCTTCAGAAAAACCTGGGTGGGCGCGCCCCGACAAAACCCCGGAATTGGCCATTGCAGTTTTCGCGGTGCTCGGTTAGTAAACGGGCATGCGATTTATCGCCAGCGTTTATGAGAAGCTGCAACGGCATCCCAAACGGATTGTGTTTCCGGAAGGGACGGAGCCGCGGGTGTTGCAGGCCGCGCGGCAGTTTTATTCATTGCGGCTCGGAGTGCCCATATTGCTGGGGGATCGAACCAAGATCAAAGCGGCCGCCGCCGATTTGAACGTGCCGCTCGAAGGCGTTCGCATCATCAATCCGGCCGAAAGCGAGGATTTGGAGACCTTTGCCCGTCGCTTCGAGTTTCTTCGCCGAAACAAGGGGATTCAATTCAAGGAAGCGCGGGAAGCCATGATCAAGCCCAATTATTATGCGGCGATGATGGTGGCCATGCACCAGGCTGACGGTCTGGTTTCCGGGACCAACGAAAGCACCAGCAGCCTGCTGCGGCCTTTGTTCCAGATCATCCGAGTCGCGCCGCAGACCACCACGGTATCCAGTTGCATGGTGATGGAAGTGGAAGATCCTAAATTTGGAGAAAAAGGGGTGTTCTTCCTGGCAGATTGCGAAGTGATTCCGGATCCGACGGTGGAACAACTTGCCGACATCGCCATCGCCACCGCAAGTCTGGCGAGGCATCTGCTGGATGCGCGGCCGCGCGTGGCGCTGCTCTCGTTTTCCACCAACGGCAGCATGAACCATCCCTCGGTCGGCAAGGTGCAGGCGGCGACCGCCCTGGCCGAGCAGAAAGCCCGCGAGGAAGGCCTGGAGGCGGATTTTGACGGCGAAATGCAGGCGGACACGGCGTTGGTTCCCGAAATCGCCAGCCGGAAACTGCCGGATCGGCGGAACGCGAAAGTTCCCGGACACGCCAATGTCTTGATTTTTCCCGACTTAAATTCCGGAAGCATTGCCAGCCGCATGGTGCAACACATCGCGCGCGCCAATGCCTACGGACAGATCTTGCTGGGACTGGACCGGCCGGCCGTCGATGTCTCCCGCGGCGCCACCGCTCATGACATCCTGGGCGTCGCCGCCATCGTGGGCCTGCAAGCTACGGCTTACCAAAAACTATATCCAGGTTCGGGCCAGAAACTGCCGGGTGAATAATTTATGAATGGCTCCCTTGGTTTCAGTCATTGCCTAAAAACCCTGCCGGTCTATCAACCCGGCCGGCCCATCGAGGAAGTCGCCCGTGAATTGGGTCTGCCCGTCGAGGGCATCCTCAAGCTGGCGTCCAACGAGAATCCACTGGGGCCTTCCCCGGCCGGCCTCGAAGCCATCCGCAAGGCCCTGCCCCAGTTGCACCGGTACCCCGACGGCAACGCCTTTTATCTTAAGCAGAAACTCGCCAGGAAATATGGCGTTGAAACTCCGCAACTGACGCTCGGCAACGGTTCCAACGAAATCCTGGAACTGATCGGGCACGCCCTGCTTAATCCCGGCGATGAAGTCGTGGTCTCCGAGTATTGCTTTGCGGTCTATCCCATCGTGGCGCACCTTTTTGGCGCCCGGTTAGTTACGATTCCGGCGCGGAACCAGGGCCATGATCTGCCGGCCATGTTGCGGGCCATGACCCCGCTCACCAAGCTCGTTTTTGTGGCCAATCCCAACAACCCAACCGGAACCCTGGCCCCGGCCGATGAAGTGCGGCGCTTGGTTGAAGAAACGCCCCAGCACGTGTTGGTGGTCATCGATGAAGCGTATATCGAGTTTCTCGAAGATCCGGTCGATCTGCTGCCCTTGATCCGGTCCGGACACCATTCCAATCTCATGCTGTTACGCACCTTTTCCAAGATCCACGGATTGGCCGGGCTGCGCGTGGGTTACGGATTCGGCCACCCGGAGATCATCTCGGCCCTGGAAAAAGTCCGGGAGCCGTTCAACGTCAATTCCCTCGCCCAGGTGGCGGCCATGGCGGCCCTGGACGATGCGGCGCATATCCAGCGAACGAGGGAAAACAACCGAGCTGGCCAGCAATTCCTGGCGGCGGGATTTCGCCGTTTGAAACTGGAATTCATTCCTTCGCAAACCAACTTTGTCATGGCGCGGGTCGGTCCCGGACAACGGGTATTCGAGTCCCTGCAGCGGCAAGGCGTCATTGCGCGTCCGCTGGGTGGCTACGGCCTGCCGGAATGGCTGAGAATATCGGTGGGGATTCCGGACGAAAACGCCCGGTGCCTGACCGCTTTGCAGCAGGCACTGGCCGAGCAGGAGGATTAACCAAGGTGAAACCTACAGATTTACGCGGCATCCTGCAGTACATCCCGCGCTACCGGGAAAAGGTCTTCGTGATCGGCATCGACGGCGCCATCGTCACGGACGAAAATTTTGCCAACATATTGCTGGATGTGGCCGTATTGCGCTCCGTCAGCATTAACGTGGTGCTCGTGCATGGCGCCTCGGCCCAAATTCGCGAGCTGGCGGACGAACAGCACTTGGCGCCTTCCAACCTGGATGGCAGCGGGATCACGGACGCGGCGACGTTAAAGATCGCCTTGCTTGCCTCCAATCGTCTCACGCATGAAATCCTGGAGGGGCTGGCCACGAACGATCTGCGGGCAGCCTGCACCAACGGCATTATCGCCCACCCGCTGGGCATCCTGCATGGGATCGATCATCTACTGACCGGCAAAGTGGAACGGGTGGATGTGGATCTGTTCCAAACCCTGCTGGCTCAGGGAATCGTTCCCGTAGTGCCCCCGCTGGGCTTCGATGGCGAAGGCCGCACGTACCGGGTCAATTCCGACAGCGTAGCCATCGCCATCGCCGAAGCGCTCAAGGCCATCAAAGTCATTTTCATCACTACGGACGATGGATTGATCCGCCAGGGACAGTTGATCCGCCAAATGCTGGCCAGCGATTTGGACAAGTTTCTGGCGGATCGCCGCGAGGATTTCTCGGCGGAAACCATCTCCAAGGCCACGCATGCCGCGGCGGCCTGCCGGTCGGGCATTCCGCGCGTCCACATTATCAATGGGCGGGTCGATGAAGGACTGCTGGCCGAGGTGTTTTCCAATGAAGGCGTCGGCACCCTGATCTACGCCAACGAATATCAGCAAATCCGGCGCGCGCTTAAAAAGGACATCCGCAACATCCAGATGCTGACGAAAAACTCCGTTGCCTCCGAGGAACTAATCAAGCGCACCCAGGCCAGCATCGAGAAGCAGTTGGGAGATTACTATCTCTTCGAAATCGATAAAAACCCGGTGGCCTGCGTGGCGCTGCACACCTATCCCGAATTCGGCAAAGGGGAACTGGCCTGCCTCTACGTGAAAGCCTCGCACGAAAATCAGGGCATCGGACGCAAGTTGATTCAGTTTGTGGAAAACAAAGCCCGCGAGTTGGGGCTCCAGGAATTGCTCGTCATGTCCAGCCAGGCCTTCACCTATTTTCAGTCCAAGGCCGGTTTTGTCGAAGGCCACCCGGACGATCTGCCGCTCGCGCGTCGCGACAAATACGAACAGAGCGGCCGCAATTCAAAAATCCTGGTCAAGAAGCTCACCAAATCGGCGATTTGAAATTCCGGCTCCCCATGGCATTCACGCACGCCTGCCGCCAACGGGGCATTCGTCCCACACCCTGGCTGCTTTGGGTCCAGGTTCGCGGACAGA
>JADGRT010000231.1 GCA_017880715.1 Verrucomicrobiia bacterium
TCATCCGAGCTTCGTCATGTCCAACAGCTTCACCAACCAATGCCTCGCGCAACTGGATTTGTGGAAGAACAAGGACACCGCCAAGATCGGCGTCTATCGCTTGCCCAAGAAGCTGGACGAGGAAGTCGCGCGGCTGCATCTGGAAAAAATCGGCGTTAAGCTCACCAAGCTCACGAAAAAACAGGCCGACTACCTCGGCGTGCCCGTCGAAGGCCCGTATAAGCCGGAGCACTACCGGTATTGATGAACGTAGCGCAGGCGTCCCGCCTGCCCTGACAGCCGAGACGGCCGTGCTACTTTGAAGGCGAGCAGCACCCCCGCACGTCGCAATTTCGTCGCACCGGAGCGCGTTGCCCCATCACGGTGCCACGCGCTTGGGCAGCCAGTCACGGCGCCCCTCCTGCACCACAACCCTTTTGTCTGGCTGCGACCCGGGCGCATTCGTGCGGCTCTTTGGATCCGGCACGATGGGCTCATTCATGAACCTTCGATTATAGGGATAGAACGCGATGGTCCCAGTGAGAGTGTTGCTGATCGCTATTCCCTCGCCGATCAGCCAGCCGTCTTCGGGACTCACCCGGCGACTGCCCCCGGTCATGCTGCTTCCTTCAAGCCCCAGAAGCAACGTGAAGTAGAAGCCTCCGCCGAAGTCGTAGAAATCGGTCGCGGGGATCGGTTTGTTTCCTCCCATGTAGTCGGGCACCGTCCGGTTCTTGTCCACATAGGTGGCGGTCAGTCGCCCGTCGCGGCGCTCGATCTTTAATTGCACCGGGGAGTCCATCGGTCCGGCCCATTCCCAAGTTCCGGTGAAATCAGCTCTGTCCCGGCGGCCGGCCCACTTGATCTCCCGGGTTTCGTTGCCCTGGGGCACCCACAAACTGCCGTTCAATGTGTCATCAATGGCGTGACCTTCAAACCACATTTGGGAAAAGTAGGAGCTTCGATTGGTAGAGATGCACCAGCAGCGCAGGTGGTCGCCCCACAAGTCGGCTTGGACATGGCCTTCCAAGTTGGTTGGCCCCTGGAACTGAAACGAGCCGGTCACTCCAGACAGACGCTGATGCAGGGTGAACTTGAGTTCTCCCTCCTCGGACTCCAGGCGAACTTTTCCGCGCCAGACCCCGGCCACCGGCGCAGGAACCATCCACGCTGACAGCACGTCGTGGCTGGCCCGGCTTCCCGTGCTGTCGAATTCCGGCACATCCGGGTTGATTCTGAATTCATTGTACATCTCCCCGTACATCCCGAGGAGGATCGTCCGAACGTCGAGCAACTTGTCCGCCGGCCACTCGCCCATGCCGAACTGATGCGACACAATACGTGTGCCGGGCTTCAACGTTCGGACAAGCTGCGCGCGCAAATCCAGGTTGGCTCCGTGGCCGAGATAGAGAACGACCACGCTCGCCTGGCTGAAATCGTTGGTGAACAGGTCGCCTTGGATGAACTCGACACGGCCGGCCACGCCGGCTTGTGCGGCGTTCTCCCGGCTTTCACGAATGAACTGCGGGTTGATTTCGATCCCGACCGCTTTGCGCGCGTGAAAGTCACGGACGGCGGCGATGACAACTCTTCCATCCCCTGATCCCAAATCATAAACCACGTCGTTGGTTCCGATATCGGCCAGCCAGAGCAAGTCCCTGACAGCATCGTGCCGGGTGGGCACATAGGGAATGGTGGTTTGTGCCGGGGAGGTATTGGTGTTCGGCGGGCTTGCCTGTAACGGCATCACCCCCGGCAGCAACATCCATGCTGACAAACCAGCGATGAGAAGTGTTTGCATGCGGCGGTTCTCGGTTGTGGAAGCACACTAGCGGGGCGCATCTGGCTGGTCAAGGTTCACCCAACTCCCGGCGTTAAGCTCACCAAGCTCACGAAAAAACAGGCCGACTACCTCGGCGTGCCCGTCGAAGGCCCCTACAAGCCGGAGCACTACCGCTACTGAGTTGATTCAAATCACAAACACGAAAGGCGAACGGGTAAACCGTTCGTCTTTTTTGATGCACGGGCCGCGACCTTGTAGCGCAGACTTTCCAGTCCCCAGTCTCTTGAAACACGGGACAACAATGTCCCGTGAACCCGCGGACAGGAATGTCCACGCCACGGCACTGCCTGTAGGTGGCCTTGTTGTCTGCTCGGAGGTGCCCGCCCCGGTTACTTTCGAACCAGCACCACCCAGTCTTCGCCGGCATCAGTTGGCGGCGGGCCGAGCGAGACTTTGCCGGGGCCTTTGACTTCGCGGACGCTGCCGGATTGAAGCGGGACTCCTTCGCGGGGATTGAACCAACGCACGCTGAATGAGGTTGAGTTGGTGCCAAGGTCAAGTTCCGTTGAGCCGCCGCTGGGCAGATAAACGACGTACACTTCGCCGGGGCGGGCGAAGCAATACTTTGAATTGTCGTTCTTCGCGTTGCCCACCAGCGCATCCGCGCAGTGCATTTCCCAAAATGGGATTTTGTTCTCGCGGAAGAAGTCGAGCGCGATGCGGCAGTAATCCCAACTGCGGTCGCGGCTGCGCCAGTCTTCGCAGCCGAGGTCGTTTTGCGGGAGCGTGTAACCGAAGTAATATTCCACGCCTCCCCCACCCGCGAGGAGCGTCCCCCAGAGTGTGGACTTCCGAATGTCGTGCAGCGTGTAGGGGCCGCTGCCGCGCTCGGGCCGCGCTGTGCCGTCGAAGCCCTCGTAACCGGGATCGGGCGGCACGCCGGTGTAATGCGGATTTTGCTCGTCGTTGGCCACGACCCACGGTTTGCCCGCCTTTTCGGATTCACGAATCCAATGCAGCACGCGCTGGTGGTCCACCGACCAGCCGTTTTGCAGAGAGGCGCCGGTCAATGCGGATTGGTTGCCCAGCAGTTTCGTGTAAACGCGATCCTGCCAGTCGGGGAACGTGTGGATGACGATGTGATGCGGGTACGGATCGGTGTCGCGGACGAATTGCGCCATCGCCCGTTGTTGTTCGGCGGTCTGGGTGTTTTCCTCGCCGAGGTTCCAGTTCAGCGCCAGTTCGTAGCCAAAGCGGGCGATCAATTCGCGAAGGTAGAGCTTTCGTTCGACGCCCAAGTCACCGCCATCGAGCGAGGTCGGGACGTTGGTAATGCTGCCATTGCGGTTGTCGTCGTTCTCGGTCTCCTGAAGCTTGAAGTGCAGGTAGAGGCCGAGTTTCTGCGCGTGGTCGAACACGATCTGCCATTGATCGAGCTTGGAGCAATCGAAGTGGAACTTGTCGTTGCGCGAGACGAACGGCCAGACATCGTCGCCGTCGCCACCGGCGTTGTAGGTGAGAAACGAAAAGGCGGTGCAGCCTTTCCCGGCGAGATAGTTCAGCGCGCCGATCAGTCCCTTGCCCTTTCCGTCTTTCCACATCGGATCGCCGGCGCGCCAGTCGCGGACGTGCGGCTGCCAGGTTTTGAGCGGCGTGGTGGTGGCTTCATCGGCCCGCGCGGTGCCAACTTTTTTCGCTGAGTACGTGCCGTCGAAATCCGCATAGCCCATCAGGTTCTCGGGCGCGTCGGCGCCGGCTTTGAGGAAGAACTCCCCCGTGCCGGCGAATTGCAGGTAGCGTTTGCCGACATACTGCAACCGGCCCTTGCCGCGAAAGTCGCGACCGCTCTTGTCCGTCGGCGTGATGTTGAAGCTGCCAGTCGCCTGGAGCACCGGCGAAGCCTGACGAGCGGCGACGTCATCCACAGCGACGTTTTTTCCTGCAAGCAGCGAGACGCTGTAATCCCATTTGCCGGGTTTGTCCGGCGACAGGTGCGCCCGCCATTTGTTGCCGGACGTCGCGGAAGTCTGGGCCGCGTTGCCATCGGCAGTGAAGTAGCCGGGCGCACGATAACTCGGTGAACCCGATTCGTGGGCGAACGTGACCGACATCCGATAGTCGAGGAACGGATTCGGCGCGTTGTTGGTTTCGTGCGCGGAAGGGCCGTCAATTGTAAGCGTGACTTTGTGCCACTGCTTGAGTTCGCCCGTGATCTCAGGCTCGGCGGCGGCGCAGGTGAATTGAACGGCGCAGGCTGCGGCAAGGAGGAGAACAATTGGTTTCATCGAACCGAAGGCTATGACGTTGCGGCAATCCCGTCAACAAAGCGGCCAACGAATCTACGGCGCGGCTGCACCTCGAAAAAATCGGCGTGAAACTGACCAGGCTCACCAAGAAACAAGCCGACTACCTCGGCGTGCCCGTCGAAGGTCCTTACAAGCCGGAGCATTACCGGTATTAAGCGTGGGACAGGCTTCCAGCCTGTCTCCAATTTAGTCAGGGTCAGGCAAGATGCCTGACCTACGTTGAAGGCGAACGGGAAACCATTCGCCTTGTTCATTTTTCCGCAACTTGATTCCGGAGGTGATAACCTGAGGAGTTAGGGTTATACCCCATAGCAAAGTCCGGCCCGTCGTGTAGCGTTTTACCGGAAACAGCGGCAGATTCATTGACTGAAATCGCCCCAGGAAAAAAACAAATATGAAATTGTCCTTAAAACCGCATCACCTCAAACGCTACAAGGATATCGCGTTGCTTTTTTGGAAATACGGCAATACCGATCTGGCCAGGGAATTTGCCAGTGATGCCGCCGGCGATGAAAAAACACCTTTGGCCGCCAAACCCGGCCAGCCCGCGCCGGAAGAATTGGCCGACGATTTGGAAAAAATGGGGCCGACCTTCATCAAATTCGGCCAGTTGCTTTCCAGCCGCGCCGACCTTTTGCCGGAATCCTATTTGAAGGCGCTCGCGCGTTTGCAGGACAAGGTCAAACCGTTTCCTTACGCCGAAGTGGAACAAATTGTCGCGAGCGAACTCGGCGTCCGCCTGTCAAAAGCGTTCTCGTTTTTTGAAGAACAACATCTTGCCGCCGCGTCGCTCGGACAGGTGCACCGCGCGGCCTTGCGCGACGGGCGTCCCGTCGTCGTGAAAGTGCAACGCCCGGAAATCCGCAAACAAATCGCGGAAGATTTTGAAGTGCTCGAGGAAATCGCGGACTTTTTTGACGAACATACCGACATTGGCCGCCGTTATCGGTTCGGAAAAATCCTCGCGGAATTCAAAAGTTCAATTTTGCAGGAACTGGATTATCAGCGGGAAGCGTCCAATCTGACCACGCTGGCAAATAATTTGAAGGAATTTCCGCACATTCTCGTTCCGCTGCCCGTGCCCGATTACAGTTCGCGCAGCGTGTTGACGATGGATTATGTCAGCGGAACAAAAATCACCGCGCTTAGTCCCATCGCGCAATTGGACATGAACGGCGATGTTTTGGCCGAGGAACTTTTCAAGGCGTATCTGAAACAGGTGTTGATTGACGGCTTTTTTCATGCCGATCCGCATCCGGGCAATATTTTTCTCACCGACGACGGGCGCGTGGCGTTGCTGGATTTGGGCATGACCGGGCGGTTAAATTCAAACATGCAGGAAAATTTGTTGCGGCTGTTGCTGGCCATCAGCGAAGGCAACGGCGATGAAGCG
>JADGRT010000232.1 GCA_017880715.1 Verrucomicrobiia bacterium
TGGGACTGGCGTCCAGCCATCGTTCCCTTGCCCGGCAGCACCAACTCCGCCCGAAAGTGCCTCACGCTCTCGGGAAAAAGCGCCGTGCTCAAGGCGTCCCCTTCGCATCCGGTAGCGCTGCGGCCACAAACCCGTTACGTCGTTTCTGGCAATATCCTGACGGATGACCGAGCCAGTTTGCGCCTCGCCGTCCAGCATGCACAATCGCGCCCGCTTGCTTCCTCCTCCCCGGGAACCTGGACAACGTTCCGGCATGAATTGGAAACGGCGCCTGACGAGTTCTGGCTGGCGGACATGAGCTTTAAGCTGGAGGGTGATGGCGCGGCCTGGCTCAGCGATCTCTCGCTGCAAGAAGCCGGCGGCGGCCCGGAACTGCTTTGGGAAGCGGACGTCAACCGCCCCGTCCGCGGGTTTTACAATCCGGTGGATTGTTTCATGCTGGATGAAATCCTGTCCGCAGCGGAACAACGTGGCCTGTATCTTCAGCTATGCCTGATGACGCGCGATCTTTACCTGAGCGCCCTCAAAGATCCGGCTAGTTTGGAATATGCGCAGGCCATCAAGGACGCCCGCAATTTCCTGCGCTATGCCGTGGCCCGCTGGGGGTACTCGACCAGCCTGGCTGCCTGGGAGTATTTCAACGAAATGGATCCCGGGCTGCCCACGGATCGTTTTTACACCGAGCTGGGGAATTATCTTGAACAGGTGGATGGGGTTCACCACCTGCGCACCACGAGCACCTGGGGACCTTCGCCCAAGGATTGTCGGCATGCCAAACTCGACCTGGCCGATGTCCATTTCTACCTGCGCCCCTCGGACCAAGACCGATTGCCCAATGAAGTGGAAGCGGTGCTGGATCGTGCCCGGTTCCTGCGTGAACAGGCCCCCGGCAAACCCGCGCATCTCGGCGAGTTCGGCCTGGCCAACGAAAAGTGGCAGCCCACCCAGGAGATGCAACAAAGCCGCGAACTCGTCGAGGTACATAATGCCTTATGGGCCTCCGCTCTGTCGGGAACCACGGGCACCGCCTTGTTTTGGTGGTGGGAACGGATGGATCAACGCAACGTTTACCCTCTCTACCGCCCGCTAAGCGCCTTTCTGGCAGATGTGCCTTGGACCGGTGGCGCGCTGCAATCCCTCACCGCCACTGTTCCGAATGAAACCTTTCGGGTCATCGGGCTGCGTGAACGGGAACGCGCTTGGGTCTGGGTGTTCGATCCGCGCGCTGCCTGGAAGGAAATCGTCATCGTTCAACGCACGCCGCCCGAGGAAAAGGACGCCAGGCTGGTTCTAACGGATTGGCCGGTCGGACCCTGCCGGGTCCAGTGGTGGGATACGAGCCAGGGAACCGTCCTCCGCGAAGAACAAACGACCGGCGCTAACGGCGCGCTTTCCCTAACCATACCGGCCTTCACGCGTGACATCGCCTGCAAAATTTCACGCTGAGCCGGAATTGCCCCAGCAAGGCCTAGCAGGCCGTTAATAAAGTAGGAGACGACGTGAGGAGTCTCTAAATAAATCCGCGTTTCCGAAGCAATTTGAGCCTCGTTACCTCGTCTCCTACAAAAAATGGTTTTTAAACGCGCTGCTAGGCTGATTCAAGTTTACTTGGGCAAGCCGACGGCCTGCGCGACCACGATACGCTGATCGGGTCGCAGGTTGATCGCTTTGGCCAGCGGTGCGCGGTCGAGTTCGTGCACCACCGCGGCCAGTCCTGACGAAGCGCAATAGAGGTAAACGTTCTGCACAATGCAGCCGGTATCGACACCCGCATAAAGATCGCGCAGCTCAGGCCCCACCTTGGGCATCCGGGCGAAATCGGAAATATATACCAGTTGAACGGGCGCCACTTTGCCAAAGGGCTGGCCGCTGGTCAGTAGGCGGACGTCCTGATTGACAACCTTTTTTAACCGGTGCGGTTTGGCCTCATAGACATATAGACCTTCCGCCATGGCCACATAGATGTCCACGTCTTGGTTATTCTGCGCCGAGGGTGCGGTGCGATGATCGATTTCCGGACGATTCATGCCAAACGCCGCCCAGAGCAGGTCGGACATCTGCTGGTCACTGAGGGCATCGGACTTGAAGTCACGGATCGAGCGCCGCTCCTTAAGGGCTTGCATCAAGGGTTTGCCCCCGCTCATTTGGGGCGCCGGCAAAGCCTTGCTTCCCAGATCCTGTGCCAACGCCATGACGCCGCTCGCGGTTAACGCCAGCAGCCCGTACATAAAACGTGAGGTAGTATTCATCGGTCTAAACAACTTGGTTCGTGGTTCGAGGGAGATACCAACAGAAAACCCCGGTTTTCGTCAAAGAAAAACTCGCGCTGCTTGAGCCGCGTGGTGTTGTTATTGCGGAACTCATCCAGCTGGGCCAGGAGATACCCTCAAAAGGCAGCAACGTGCGGGGGGTGCGGCAGCCGGAGCACGAGTTTGCAGCTTTAGCTTTTACCACTGGCCATCGACCAGCAGGCTGGTGGCGTTCCGGGCGAGATTCTCGGCCATCAGGGGGATGGCTTGGCGCTCCGTGCTGGACAGGTTGGAACCGGCGCGAATGGTGGTGCGGCCAGTGATTTCGCGATCCAGCAACACTTTGCCGGTGCCGCGTTCCTTGGCCACGATTCGAGCAATGATTTTAAGGCTGTAATCCCGCACCGTAAGAATATCGCCGGGCTGGTAACTCAGGCCCGCCCGTTCAAATCGGACAATGGTGCCGTTGACGACAATCTCGCCGTCGTCCTGGGTGGCGAGTCGATAGGTTCCGTCCTGCTGGAGTTGTTTGCGCAGGGCGGAGCTGACCGCTTCGATCAGTCGCGGCTCGATGGTATGATTCTGAAACAGGTTGACCTGAATCGATTTGGCGCCCGCCGGCAGGCCATTCGTGGGGCCCATTTTATATCCGGCGCACCCGCAGAAAAGGCCCAGCAGCAGACTGACTCCCATGGACCACAGGCAACGCATGTCACTTCGGGGTGGAGGATGAGCTGGCGCGGCCTTTCAGAGCGTCAATTCGTTTTTTTGCCTGGTCCGCGTAGGGCGAGTTGGGATCCTTGAGCAATACTTCGTTGTAATAAATCAGAGCGCCGTTCCAGCGTTTGTAGCGCTCGTAGAACCGGGCGATTTGGAAGCTGCCGCGCGCCTGCTCAGTCCTCAGGCTGCCGATCAGTTTCTGCGTTTCCGGCACCCGCCCGTCATCCGGATAAAGGGCCGCAAAGTCCGCAAAGGTGCCGATGGCCTTGCCGGCGACGCTTTGGTCGTATTCGGAGGTTTTAGCCTCTTTGTTGTAGGCCAAGCCGGCCCGGTAGATGGCGTCGGAGGCCACTTTTTTCTGATCGTGATAGCGGTCGGCGGCCTTCTCGTAAGCCTTCACCGCCTTGGGGTAATCCTTCTGTTTTTCCCGGGCGGCCCCAACGCTCATTTGCGCCGGCGGCCCCACCGCGCTGAACGGACCATTCTTGATGATCTTCTCGTACATGTCGCAGGTCTTGTCCATGGACGGAAACACGGGGATATATCCCCAAAGTTTGAACCATTGGCCCCCTAGAAAACGATTGGCGATGATGAACTGGCGCTCCAACACCTCCTGGAAATTTTCCACCTTGGGGTATTTTTCGAGTAGTTTTTGGTATTCCTTGAAGGCGCGTTCATCCATTTTGCGCTCCTCGTAGCACCGGCCGAGCAGGTACTGAGCCTTGGGGGCGTAATCCGAAAAAGGCCACTTCTTGACCACGTACCGCGCCGCCTTCAGGGTGGTGCCATATTCCTTTTTGTCGAAGGCCTCCTGGGCGACGTCCAACTGGTCTTTGGCGCGGGCGCGCTCCCACTTGGCGCCGCCGACCGATTCATAGGTCCAACCTTCCCCGGTGCGATAAATCAGCGGGGCGGGGCAGCGGTACGGGAACACCAGCACACCCACCATTACGATCGCCAGACGAATAAGCCATCGATTCATGATCGCAGACCGTAGCGAAGCAACGTTTTTAAGTCAAGGAAGGGCATTTGACGGAAATTCGCAGGCGAATCAAATATGCCTGGAATCCCCTTCGTCCTTGCGGGTGTAACCGGTTTCCTGGCGCTGAAAATTGACGGCATTCTTTTTTAGATAGGCCTGATAGACATCGTCGGCGCTCATCCCCAGCACCTGGGCGGCGCTTATCAGAAAGTGAAAGAGATCGACGACTTCAACCCGCGCGTTCTGCTCGTCGAATTTCTGGTATTTGGCCCACCATTTCCACGGGACGCTGTCGGTCAGTTCGGCGATCTCCTGGGTCATGGCGCGGCAGTAATTGAGCAGCCAACGGGTTTTTTCCTCATCGGACATGCCGCTGGTTTTGACCCCGATGCGCTCGTTCAGGGACTGCTGCATGCGAAACATATCCCGCATTTGATCTGGTTGTTCCATGCCGCCATCCTTCCCGGGCCGACCGAGCCGTGGCAAGCAGGAAATGCGAGGGTTCAATCCAACCAGGGCGGCGCGGTCGCGGTTTTGGGCTGGATTGTTAGCCGGCGGGCCGGTATAAAACCAGCCATGAAAACAAAACGATGGACTCGATTGGGTGGCTGGTTGGCGATCGCCCTGTTGGGTTTCCCCTGGTCTGGCGGACAAGCCGCCAATGACGGCAGCTTGCGAATCATTGTGTTCGGAGCGCATCCGGATGACTGCGAGCTAAAAGCGGGCGGGGTCGCGGCCCTCTGGGCGGCCCAAGGTCACAAAGTCAAGTTCGTCTCGACCACCACCGGGGATATCGGACACGCCACCGAGGCGGGCGGACCGCTGGCCAAACGCCGAACCGCTGAGGTCCAGCGAGCGGATAAGATCCTGGGCATCGAAACCGAGGTGCTGGACATTCATGACGGTGAATTAATGCCAACCCTGGAAAATCGCCGCACTTTCACCCGGCTGATCCGCGAATGGAAAGCCGACCTGGTCATGGGACCGCGTCCCTATGATTATCACCCGGATCACCGCTACACCGGCGTGCTCATGCAGGACGCCGCGTTCATGGTCACCGTCCCTTCGTTTTGTCCGGAGACGCCGCATCTGGCCAAGAACCCGGTTTTCCTATACCTGGCGGATGGTTTCCAGAAACCCTATCCGTTCAACCCCGCCGTCGTCGTTGCCATCGATCCGGTCTTCGACCAAAAATCCGAAGCGATCTGGCAACTGGAATCGCAAATCGAGAGTCTGTGGGTTAGCGGCAACTTTGAACAGGTCGTGCCGGTGCCTAAGGAACCGGCGGCCCGGGAGACACGGCGGTTGGAGGTGCGGGATCGATTTGGAAAACGTTACGCCGGCACGGCCACTCAGTATCGCCCGCTCCTGGTCAAGTTCTATGGCGAAGAAAAGGGCCGCGCGGTGAAGTATGCCGAGGCCTTTGAAATATGCGAATACGGTCGCCAGCCATCGGCCGAGGAGCTCAAACAGTTATTCCCGTTCTTCGGGCCCTAAAGCCATC
>JADGRT010000233.1 GCA_017880715.1 Verrucomicrobiia bacterium
GCGGCGCGCATCGTCGATCCCATCATCGCCGGTTTCAACACGGGCGAACACGTGTGGGGAAAGTTCCTGAAAGACTTCCAGCCAACGGACTGGTAGGCCCAATTCAGCGACTCATTTGGACTTTCCAACCTTTTTAGATTAAAAGAGAATCACGGCGGCGGGGACCTTGACCGGACGGTCGAGTACCCGCGGGTCGGTTCCTAGCTGGAAAAGCGAAGGTGCGCATGAATCAGAAAACCAAAGAAAGTTTGCGCGTGGCCCTGGTGACCGTGCAACAGGACGCCGAGCGGGTGCCGCCGGTGGGCCTGGTTTATTTAGCGACCTATTTGCGGGACCGCGTGGGCCTCCAAGGGGAAAACATCAAGGTCCTCGATAAAAACTATTCTCCGCAGCTCGCGGCGGAGTTGGCCGCCTTCAAGCCGGACCTGATCGGTTTCACGGCCATGACGGTTGAATACGGCAAGCTGATTCGTTTTGCGCAATCCATCCGTTCCCAGTTTTCCGTCCCCTTCCTATTGGGCGGCGTGCATGTCTCCTCGCTGCCGGAGTCGATGAATCCGGTTTTTAATATCGGCGTTCTGGGAGAAGGCGAGCAAACGCTCGAAGCGTTGGTTAATTTATATCTGGATAATCCAGCCCTTACCCCCGATCGGCTCCCGCAGGTCAACGGCGTGGTCTTTTTCGACGCCCACGGCCGGGTGCAGGTCAATCCCAAACGCAAACCCCTGGCTAACCTGGACGATTTGCCGGTTCCGGATTTCCGTTTTGCGAACCGAAATTATTTCCGGGAAGAGGAAATCCCGTCGATCGCCGCCATGGGCATCAAGGCTTATGTGATTTCCTCCCGTGGCTGCCCCTATCGATGCACGTTTTGCTCCACGGCCCGCTTCTGGGGCAAGATGCGTTTCCATTCGCCGGATTTCACGGCCCGCATTGCCAAGCATTTTATCGATGAGTTCGGATCCAACGATCTCAAGGTTTTGGACGACCTTTTCACGGTCAGCCCCCAGCGATTGCGCGACCTCAAGCAGGCGTTCGTCAAGCATGGCATCTTCGATAAGATCCAGGCCATCGAATGCAGTCCGCGCGCCAACCTGATGTCCGACGAGATGTGCCAGGCCATGAAGGAGATCAAGATCAAGACGCTTAATTTTGGTTTCGAGTCCGGGTCAGACCGCATTTTGAAATCGCTGAAGGTGGGCTCGGTGGACGTGGAATCCAACCGGCGCGCCATTCTCCTGTGCAAGAAATACGGGCTGAATGTTTATGGCAGCCTGATGTATGGCACGCCGGGCGAGACCCTCGAAGACATGGAGCAGACCAACGAGTTCATCGATTTTGCCATTCAAAACGGCGCGCGTTACCTGTGGAGCTTTGTGGCCACGCCTTTCCCGGACACGCCGTTTTGGGACGTCGCTCTCCAGCGGGGGAAGGTGAGCAACACCATGGATTGGGAAAAGGAAGATTTGCACAACGTCACCGATCCTTTGCTTTTGGACGACACCGTGGACCGCCAACAGTTTGCCGCGGTTTTCCTCAAAGGACGGCGGAAGCTGCGAAAACTCAAATTCAAGCTCATCGTCAACTTTCTTCTGAAAAACCCCATCGCCGCCACCCGCATGGTCTTGCGCGAACCCGGCTATTACCTGCCGATGCTTTCCAAATGGCTCTTCCGGCAGTAATGATTGCCTTCCGGCGATGGCCGGGTCGTTTCCGGACGAGCCGCCCCGGCTTTAAAACATTGTGGATGGGGCGCGGACATTCTTGTCCGCCTCTTCGTTCGGGTCAACGCCAAGCGGACAGGAATGTCCGCGCTCCGAAAAAAGTGAGCTGCGCACGCGCCCCGCTTTATTCCCGGTTTCTTATTGACCCCAGGGCCGGTTTTATGCCGTGATAGCGAGTCCCAAAAATTGGATTTTAAGAAATGGCAAAAGGCGCTTCCAAGACCCGCGCGGCGCGCGGCGCCGGCCAGGCGAAATACGACGCGCAGAATACGGTGCTGGAAAAGACCTACGGCGCCCGGGCTGACCTGCGTCGTGAACTCGCCGACTCCCAAGCGGCCGTCACCGAACGCGCCGAACTCCTGAAATCCTTTGCGGACTGCGCCGATTCGCAACGCTCCTGGCTGTTGCTGGAGGACTACTTCAGCAAACTGTTGCTCGCCCGAAAAGATTTCACGGTCCAAAACTGGTGGCCGCGGCTCCTGGCTTCCCAGGGTCAACACCGTCTCGAAGAACTGGCCCTGCTGTTCCTTCGCTCGAATCGTCCGCTGCCCACCGAGTTGATTCCCTGCGCCAACCTGAAACGCCTGGCTCAAATCGAACAGGCCGAAAAGGAACAGCAACTCCTGAGCGACCTGGAACAATGGATGTTCCCGGCAAACCCCCATCATCTGGACGCCCCGCGAGCCAGCCTGCGCGTCCTTTGTTCCATCCTGCCCCCCAGCCATGGCTCGGCCTTGCGCTCGCTGAATGTCAAACTCAACCTGATCCGGCCCCGGACCGGCGAAAAAACCAAGTCGCTCACCGAAATCATCGACCTGACCCTGCGCGCCGCCCATGAACAGGAATTGTTCCCGCCCGCCGATTGGGAGTTTATTCAATGGCTGACCGAGCTGAACGACCTACGCGAACCCCCGCTCAATGGCCTCGTTCTGACCGGGCTCGATCTGCTGCGATGGCTGGCCCGCTGGAGTCATCGCGGCCGGCTGGAAATGGAATCGACCCGCGCGCCACTGCTCTTTCAGGGACAAATCGCCGAATTTCAGCCGCACCTGAAATCGCGCGCGGACGAATTGCTGTTCACGCACCGGTTGGTCCTGCCGACGGGCCAAACGTATGACCTGGACCAGGTTGTTTTTTTCGCCGGTCACCCCACCCTGGCCTTAATCGACCATAGCTTTTTTCTGATCCGCAACGCTCCCACACCGGAAGTGCTCGATGTCTGGCTCCAAATAAGCGCGGTCCCCGCCTATAAACTGAGCCATCGCTTTCTGGCCCAGCTCCGCAAAACCGGCAACTACGATGGCTCGGATTGGGAAAAAATCTGCATCGCCCATCGCGCGCGCCCGCAATTCACTTTCGAGCTCGACGATGACACCGTCAAATTGCGGTTGCTGGCCAAAAGCGAGCGAGACCACAGTATCTGGCAGTGGAACGGCCACGATTGGCAGCCCTCCGGCGAAGCGCGCCCCACCTCGGACAAACCCGAGTTTCTCGATGATCCGCGCCTGGAGCCGGCCACCCTGTGGCTGCGCCGACTGGATTGGTTTACGCCGGAACCCGGACTTTGGATAGGAGACGCCAAAGAAGCGTTCCTGGCCGCTTTAGCCGCCGCCTGGCCGGACCGGCCCGCGGAGGCGGAATACCTCGGCAACCCGCCGTTCCACCGGCTGTTCCTGACACCGCACAAACTGCGCCCACACTTGGTTGTCCATGGCAGCGGCATCGACTGGTTCTCGGTTTCGGCAGCTTGGGAAATTGAAGGGTTGAAGCTCAGCCAGGCCGACCTCGAACGCCTGGCCTCCGCCACCACCCGTTTCGTTAAACTCCCCGACAGCGGGTGGCTGGAACTCGACACGGAATCGGTCCTGACCGCCCAGGAAACCCTGGCCAATCTCGGCCTGGACGGACTGACCCCCGTGCCGCAGCGCATCAGCCTGCTGCACGCAGCGCAACTCGACGAGACCACCCTGCAACAATTCGGCGAAGGCCCCCAGGCCCGGCAGCTCCATCAGCACATAGCCGAATTCAAAGGCGTGCCCCCCACCCCTTTGCCAGCCGGCATCACCGCCGACTTGCGCTCCTATCAAAAAACCGGAGTCGATTTTCTCTGCCACCTCAGCCGCCTCCGCCTGGGCGGCGTCCTCGCCGACGACATGGGGCTGGGCAAAACCCTCCAAACGCTGGTCTGGCTCGTCTGGCTCAAGGAACAATCCGGCGATAAAGTCAAACCGTCGCTGGTCATCTGCCCCGCCTCGGTGCTGCATAATTGGCAACGCGAAGCCAACCGCTTCACTCCCGGCCTGAAAGTGCTCATCCTGGCCAGCGGCGCCGCGCGCCACAACTTGCGCAAACAGATTCCCCAACACGATCTGATCGTTACGAACTACGCCTTGTTGCGACGCGACCTGGCCGCCCTCCAGCAATTCGAGTTCCAGGCCGTCATCCTGGATGAAGCCCAGTTCATCAAGAACCCCGACGCGCAGGTCACCCAGTCGGTCAAACAATTGCGCTCCGATCTCCGCCTGGCCCTGACCGGCACCCCGCTCGAAAACCGCCTGCTGGACCTCTGGAGCATCATAGACTTCGTCCAGCCCGGTTACCTGGGCGCCCGCAGCCGCTTCGAGCAGATCTACGACTCGCGCGAGGACAATCCGGCCGCCCAAGGCATCGCCCGCAAGCGGCTCTCCGCCAAACTCCGGCCGCTCCTGCTGCGCCGGCTCAAACGGCAGGTGGCCAAGGATCTTCCGGATCGGGTCGAAGAACGGCGCGACTGCGAGCTGGGTGAAGAACAACGCAAATTGTACCTGGCCGAACTGCGCCGCAGTCGCGAGCTGGTCATGCGCACCGTGGCCGATAACGGACTCGCCAAGAGCAAACTCCATGTGCTGGCCGCGCTGACTCGCCTGCGCCAGATTTGCTGCCACCCGCAACTCGTCGGCAACGACGCGGAATCCGGCAAAACCGACACCTTGTTCGAACTGCTCGAACCGTTAGTGGCGGAGGGCCAAAAAGTTCTCGTTTTCAGCCAGTTCGTGCGGATGCTTCGCCTCCTGGAACGCGAGTGCCAGCATCGCCAGATTCCCACCCACCTGCTCTCCGGCGCGACCAAGAACCGGCAGGACGTCGTGCAGGCGTTCCAAAACGATCAGAATCCCGCCGTGTTCTTGCTCAGCCTGCGCGCCGCTGGAACCGGCTTGAATCTGACCGCCGCCAGCTACGTGGTCCTCTACGACCCGTGGTGGAACCCGGCCGTCGAAGCCCAAGCCATCGACCGTTCCCATCGCATCGGCCAAACCCGCAAGGTCAACGCCTACCGCCTGATCGCCCCCGGCACCGTCGAGGAGAAAATCTGGGAGCTCCAGCAACGCAAGGCCCAAACGATCGTCGAGGTGCTCGGCGAGGCAGGCTTCGCCCGCAACCTGACCAAAATGGACCTGGAATACCTCTTCGCCGAGGACGGTGCCCCCCCGCTAAGGTGACGAGGCTCGAATTTCCCGTTTAGGCAGCCCCCTGAAATTAAAATGGAGCCTCGTGACCTCGTCTCCTACCCCTTCATGAATTTGCCCGGCCGGTCACTTCCCTCTTTTTTTTGGATGCTGCGTCCTATCACTACTTCGTGAGCCGTGGGGCTTCCATGAACCATCGTTGTAGGCCGGGTCCCCCGACCCGGCGCCGGCTGGGGGCAGCCGGCCTACAAAATGTCGCTGTAG
>JADGRT010000017.1 GCA_017880715.1 Verrucomicrobiia bacterium
GTGGTGGACGACCGTTTGCGCCACCCGGACGACAAACCCACCATTGGCCTCATCCTCTGCCAGGACAAAAACCGCATCATTGCCGAATACGCGCTCAAGGGTGTGAAAAAGGCTATCGGCGTGTCGGAATACCAGCTAACCCGCGCGTTGCCCAAGGCATTCCGGTCCAGTCTGCCCACCGTCGAGCAGATGGAAACCGAACTCGCCCGACTCACCGCGCCGAGGCCCCCAGCGAAGCGGAGGAAGAAATGAGCGCGGGTAGGTGCAACGACGTAGCGCCGGTTGTTAACCGGCTGTATCGCCGATTGGTAATCGGCAGGTCGGCGATCGTTCTGTGGCGTGAGGCGGTCTGCGGATTGCCAATCCGCGATACAGCCGACTGCCAGTCGGCGCTACCATGGAAAGGCGTGCAGAAATGAGCGACGAATTGCCGCAAGGGTGGGCTGAGGCTGCTCTGGAAGACGTGGGTGAAATCGTCACGGGCAACACTCCTCCCAAGAACAACCCCGCTAATTACGGCAACAAGTACCCTTGGGCCAAGCCACCGGACTTGGACTCGGGAGTTCCAATCACTAAGACGGCAGAATTCCTTTCCGAAACCGGAGCACAACTTGCACGGCTGTTGCCCGAAGGAGCAACTTTGGTTTCATGTATCGGCCTATTGGGTAAGGTCGGATATGCAGGAACAACATTGGCGACGAACCAGCAAATCAACAGTGTCGTTTTCGAGAAACGGTTGGTTGAGCCGCGATATGGCTTCCATTACTGCAAAACGCTTCGCCTCTGGCTCGAAGACAACTCATCTTCCACTACGGTCGCTATTGTCAACAAAGGCCGCTTTTCCCAAGCACCCATTCGCCTCGCCCCCCTCCCCGAGCAGCGTCGGATCGTGGTGAAGCTGGAGAAGCTGTTGGGCCAGGTGGACGCCTGCCAGCAGCGCCTGGCAAAGATTCCGACGCTCCTCAAACGCTTTCGCCAATCTGTCCTCGCCGCCGCCTGCTCCGGCCGCCTCACCGCCGATTGGCGGGAGGAGAATCCCAACACCGGCAATGCTGGCGACTTGATTTCACAGGTGAGCCAAAGGCGGCGCGAAAAGCTAGAAAAGCTGCGGGCAACGCCGGCCAAGAACCGCCACGCATCATTGAACGACTTCGACAATGTTGAGCCTGCTCTCCGCAGTGACCTCGACCTGACTGAGATTCCCAACACTTGGGCCTGGGTGGACTTGCGGTTCATGATGACTCCCGAAGAGCCGTTTTGTTACGGCGTGGTCCAACCCGGCGAAGATGACCCGCAAGGGCCGAGGTTAATTCGAGTCTGCGACATGGAGAACGGGCAGGTGCTGAAAGAGAACCTTCGTGGCATCCCGC
Source organism: Verrucomicrobiia bacterium (assembly GCA_017880715.1). GTDB lineage: Bacteria > Verrucomicrobiota > Verrucomicrobiia > Limisphaerales > UBA1319 > JADGRT01. The sequence continues at coordinate 1,371 of JADGRT010000017.1, forward strand.
CTTCGATTCATGCTCAGTATCAACGCTCAGTGCTTCGGGGTGGGGAAGTGCTCGTCAGCGTTGTCGGAACGATCGGACGCCCTGCGATTGCTCCGCTCGACTGGACGGGCGTGAACATTGCACGTGCTGTTGCCAAGATTCCTGTGCGCGAGTTCGAGGCGTGGTTTGTCCTTCTCTGGCTTTCGACCTCGCGCGCAGAAAGCTGGATGGTGGGCGACGCTCGCGAGGTTGCCCGGAAAACCCTCAACCTCGAACAGCTCAGGACGCTCCCAATTCCGTTGCCCCCACTCCCGGAACAGCAGGAAGTTGTGCGCCGAGTGAAGAGCCTATTTGTGCTGGCCGACCAGCTTGAAGCGCGGCTTTCGGCTGCTCAGCAGCAGGTAGACGCGCTCACGCCCTCGCTCCTCGCCCGCGCCTTCGCCGGCAAACTCGTCCCCCAAGACCCTAAAGACGAACCGGCGTCAGCTTTGCTGGAGCGGATGCGTTCACGGTCACCTGACCAGAAAGGCAGGTCAAAATGACGATCAATCTCGATCGTGCCTTCAAAGGGGAAATGTAATTAACTATGACGTGGCCGTCACGCATCCGCGAATCTGCCGGCTCCTGAGATCATCGCCCAGGAGATCGTCGACAATTTGCAGGCCGCATGAGAGCAATTCGCCCGCGGCGCAGAAGGTATAAAATAGTGGAATAGCATGAAAATAGCATTGTGTCTGATTTTATTATTGAGTCTGGGAATGCAGTCGAACGCGGGAACGGAATCGGGTGCGCCAGATATCTATCGACATCAAATCCAGGTGGTCGATTCTGCTAATCGACCGCTGGCCGGAGCCGCCGTTGAAGGAGAAGAGGCATTCGCACTTATGCCATCACTTTTGGAAAAGGAAGACTTTAAATGTCGTGGCATCACGGATGCAAAAGGGACGGTTTCATTCACCGTTACAAACCGGCCAGCAATGATGTTTGTTGCCATGAAAGCTGGTTTCTCAATTGGCTGGATCCGGAGCGACGCCAAGCCCGGGGTAGATGAAACCATCGGCATGATCGAGCTCACCGCGCCAGCGTCGGTCTCAGGTGTGGTCAAAGACACCGCCGGGCGTCCGGTAGCGGACGCCACGGTTTGGCCATCATCGACGAAGGTGAAAGACCGCCAAGCCGCTCCGGAGTCTTTCAGGTTCATGATTTCCCCCTTGGGTCGCAAGTATCTCAACTCTCAAACCGATCCAGACGGGGTGTTTACCATCACCGGCTTACCTCAAAATTCCACCCTGAACCTCGCGGCCAGCAAACCCGGCATGATGTGCGAACCTAAACCTGTCGCCTATGCAGATTTGGATTATCACGCCAATCAGTCTGGAATCAACCTGACCCTGGTTCCAACTGCCACCCTCGAAGGCCGCGTGGTGGAGGAGCAAACGGAGACTCCCGTTGCTGGTGCGATCCTGGTGCCGTTAGGGTACATTGTCGAAGATCCACTGAGACGGTTTATTCCCACGGGTACTGATGGCACCTTTCGTCTGACCAATCTCAAACCAAGCCATGTTGTGATACGCGCTATCCTTGAGTCCAATACCTATCCGGATTGGATCAGCGAGCCGGTGTCCGTTGACCTTAACCCCGCGGAAACCCGCAAGGATTTCAAAATCACCGCGGTCCGCGGCGGTCTTGTCGAAGTCATGGTTCGAGCAAAAAACGGGAATCAACCGCTGGAAAAGGTCATGCTCGTGTTCAACGATAACAAGTCATTGGAAAGAATGGGTTCACGCGCGATGACATCGGCTCAAGGAATTGCCAAAGTTAAATTATTGCCTGGCCAATACACCATCGCAGCGAATAAAGCCGGTTGGATATTCGAGCGAACACCAGTCATTTGCGAGTTTGGCAAAACAAACCGGATATCCATTGGCGCCACGCCGACTCCCCGATTGGAAGGCCAAGTTCAAGATGCGGAGGGTAAACCGGTGGTTAATATTCCTGTGACCCTTGTCCCCATGATGCAGGAAGAAAGTGTTAGCACGGACCAAGAAGGACGCTTTTCATTGCTTTTCAATCAGCAGATGTACGGAAATGGTCCAAGGCCGGAGTCCTTCATCTTGGCCCGAGATCCAGCCGGCAATCGGGTGGGGGCCCTTGAAATCGAAAACGGCCTGTCCAACTCCACATTTATTGTCAAATTGGACCAGGGATTGACGCTGGCCGGGAAGGTGGTGGACAACGAGGGCCACGCAGTGAGTAACGCGCTATTGCGCTTAACCCAACGAATTCCTAGTGGTGAAAGCGGCTTAAACATCGGATCCACTACTGATGCTGAGGGTCGCTATGAGCTCAAAGGATTGCCGGCCGACTGGCGTTATCGAATTGATGTTTCAGCCAAGGGTTACGCCGATGACCAAAAGAACCTGAATGCCGCTGCCCCGAATGCACACCGGATGGAAATTGAACCATTTAAGCTGCTTAAAGCCAGCCTACCTGTCATGGGTGTCGTTTTGGACGAGGCGGGCAAACCGGTAACCGGAGTGTTCGTAAGTATGGGAGGGATACGCCAACCCAGCGCCAGCGTAATTACGGACAATAAAGGGCATTTTTCATTTAATGAAGCTTGTGCTGGCCCGGTTCACCTGTCGGCCAGGTTTAAGGATTCCGTTGGTTCCATCGAAGCTCAGGGTGGCGATACCAATGTTATCGTTCGCCTCGGCAAAAATGATCGAGGCATGCCACCGGATGGCAAATCGCACCCTGATTTTGCTGGTATTGTCCTCGATACGCAGGGAAAACCGGCGTCCAACATTCTCATCCAACGCTTTCCTGATGATTATAATGTGAGCGGTTTAATGACCGATTCTCAAGGGCGTTTTAAAATGACTCTTGGTTCTCAAGGAGCTGGTTCCAGGAGTATGGCCTACGTCGTTTTTGCCATCGATACGGCCCGCAATCTGGCTGGCTCGGTGATTTTGGACGAAGACGCTACCAATGCCAGCCTGCAGCTTGAACCTACCTGGATATGGAAGGGGAGCGTGGTCGACGCGAGCGGCACGGCTATTTCCAATGCCATAGCACAACCATATTTTCGCAGTCCGAACTTCGCGCGCATGTATGGTTCACCCGTTCATTCCGATGCCCAAGGCCGGTTCGAGATTAAAGGGTTGCCCCGAGGCTGGCCCTTTAGGATAGATTTTACCGCTTCGGGCTACGGCCGCGCATCTTGCGAGTCAGAGGCTCCGGTTAATGGAAAACTATTCGTTGAAGCACCTCCCGTTCAACTGATAAATGCGGATCTGAGCCTTGGCGGCGTGGTGGTAGATGACCAGGATAAGCCGGTCAAAGGCGCTTCCATAAACGCTCATGGCGAACAGCAACCTAACCTAAGTTGTCAATCGGATAGACAGGGACGATTTCTATTTAAGAACGTAATTCCTGGGAATATTGAAATCAGCGCCAGTGACATGGACGGCCGATTGGGGATGGTTAACGCCGAGGCGGGCGAAACGAATATCATCCTTCACGTTTACAACCTAGGAGAACAACAGCGAGGCGTGTTGTTGCCGAAAATAACCGGTACGGTTCTGGATGTAGAGGGTAAGCCGGTTAAAAACGCGCGAGTTAACATACTGCCCGCCGCCCGTGGTGAGGAAAAGACCGACGAGCTGGGTCATTTCATCGCCATCAAAGACACAGAGCCATTTATGATCCCAATAACCGAGTGGGTGGCCATGGCCTCGGTGCCTGAGCTAAATATGGCGACATCCGTTGACCTGGATGCAAGCGTCACCAACCTCACCCTGCGTCTCGAACCGGCCTGGGCATTGTCCGGCCGCGTGACCGACGCAAGTGGAACTGCCATGTCCAATGTGCAGGTTCAACTGTTTTTCCACATTTCTCAAATTGGAAACTCCCTTGGGAAGCCGGTCCCGACAGATGCGGATGGGCGTTATGAGATTAAAGGATTGGCGAAGGGCCGTCCGTATGTTTTGCGTTTCGCCACCCCCGGATATGGTAAAATTAGGATTACGGTCGAGCCGCCCACAAATGTGGCCCAACGCGTGGAGGTTGACACGGTAAAAATGCTGCTGGCCGATCAGGTGCTCGCCGGTGTGGTGCTGGACGACCAGGATAAACCAGTAAGGGGCGCTTCAGTTTACGTTACCGGTGATGGGCCGTATGAGGGTAATACCCGAACCGATATCAACGGCAAGTTTCTGCTTAAGAATGTGGTGCCAGGTCAATATACGAATTCTGCTTCTGAACCAAAGGGTGGATATGGCACGGTCGTGGCCAAAGGTGGTGATACGAATATCGTCATAAAATTCGGCAGGCGACGGGCTCTCCCGCAGGCTGAATCAAAACCAACTCTGAGAATTCCCGGAGTGGTCGTCGATACCGAGGACAAACCAGCGGCGAATATTCAGTTGAGCATATTCCCCAGCAAACCAGGCAGACAAGCGACCGATGCCCAAGGTCGCTTCTTACTATTCTTAAATCCGGACCAGCTTTATAGAGGCTCGGGCCAACACGTGGTTTTTGCCGTTGATGCAATCCGAAATCTGGCTGCCTCACTGGATTTGGATGAGGAAAGCACCAATGCCGACATGAAACTTGAACCTGCCTGGACGTTGGCGGGGCGCGTGATCGACCCGAATGGAAATGCCGTCACTAACGCCCAACTGGAACTTTCCTTTAAAGCCGGGTATATCGCGGCAACGTATGGCAAGCCGGTCTCCGTGGATCGGGAAGGCCGCTTTGAGTTTAAGGGGCTGCCCCAGGGCCGATCGTTCAATGGGATGGTCACTGCCAAAGGATATAGCCGGTCAAACATCCGCGTAACCGCTCCCGAAGAAGGGGTAAACCGTGTCGATACCGCCCCGGTCCAATTGCTCGCTGCCAACCTGTCGGTGGCCGGCGTCGTTCTGGATGAGAATGATCAACCGGTGAAGGGCGTCGCGATTCAGTGTAGTGGTGAGACGCAATCGGAACGGGCCTATCGAACCGACAGCCAGGGAAGATTTTCCATCAATGGGATTTGTCCCGGACAAGTTCACGTTTCAGCCAGTCATTCCAATGGGAAGTATGCCATGGTCCTAACTGACGGAGGCGACACTAACATTGTGCTTCGATTCGTTGAGCAAAAGAAAAACGTACCCATAACCGCCAAACCGCGACCACCAATTCTCGGTGTTGCTGTCGATTCTAACGACCTACCGATGCCGAATATCGAGTTGGTGGTGTTTCCTTCCGGGCAGGAGAAGAAAACTACGGATTCTCAAGGCCGTTTTTCACTGACATTGGACGCCTGGGGCGTGCAAAGAGATCGAATGCAGTCGGTGGTGTTTGCGCGCGATCCGACCCGAACATTGGCTGCTTCGCTGAGTTTGGATCAGGAAAGCACCAATATCGATCTGCGACTTGAACCGGCATGGACATTGGCAGGACGCATGGTCGACACTGACAAAGCGGCTATAACCAACGCCCAGGTGGAATTATTCTTTCAGTCCATGAGGTTAACGGCGTTGTATGGTATCCCCGCCGTAACTGATCGTGAGGGACGCTTTGAGATAAAAGGCCTGCCTCAAGGCAGATCCTTTAATGTGAGCATCTCAGCCAATGGATACAATCGCCTGCGTATTCGAGCGGGTGCGCCCGAAACGAATAAAAATCGAGTGGAACTGGAGCCCATTCAATTACTGGCGGCCAATATGACGCTTGGTGGAGTCGTGTTGGATGAAAAAGATCGGCCCATGAGAAGTGTCATGGTTCAGTGTTCCAGCGAGAATCAAGCAGGCAAAGTTCGTATGACCGATCGACAGGGACGATTTGTATTTAAGGGGATTGGTCCTGGTCATGTTCAAGTCTCGGCCAATGATTCATACGAACAATATGGGGCCATTACCACCGAAGGCGGAGATACCAATGTGATTCTCAGGCTGGTCGCATCAAGGAATAGTGCCAAACCTGGTGCCAATCTGCGACCCAGAATAAACACCGTAGTCATGGATCCAGACGGCAAACCAGCCCGGAATATTCGCCTTGTATTCCCGTCATTAAATACAGAACAAACGACTGACTCCGCGGGTCGCTTGTCCCTGAATCCGAACACCGCTGGCATCGGCATGGTAAGAAATCAATTTGTGTTGCTGGCCATGGATCCGGTTCGCAATTTGGCTTTTTCCACGGTACTGGATGGCATAACCACCAATGCCAGCGTGCAACTAAAACCTGCATGGACATTGGCCGGGCGCGTGGTTGACACTGACAAAGCGGCCATAACCAATGCCCAGGCACAACTGTTTCATCGCAATGGCTCGCTCCTCACCCCGTTCGGCCAGCATACACCAGTGGATAACGAAGGCCGTTTTGTCGTTAAAGGATTGCCACAAGACAGTTCGTTTGATGTGAGCCTGTCTGCTGATGGATATGGTCGTACCCAGATAAAAGTGGAACCGCCCGTGGAGGGCAAAGTCCAGGTGGAAACCGATCCCATCCAATTGCCCCGGCTCAACTTAACGCTTGGCGGGATGGTATTGGATGAAAAAGGCCAACCGGTGGGAGACGTCACAGTTCAAATCGCCAGCGAACGGCAACCTGGAGCAAATCGCCTGTCAGACCGCCTCGGCAAGTTCCTGTTTAGAGGCGTAGCTCCCGGGCGTGTCCATGCTTTTGCCTACGATTTAACTGGCAGATCCGCATCGCTGGAAGCCGAAGGCGGCGACACCAACATTATCCTACGGCTGGGTTCTTCCGATAGGCGCTCTCTTGCTCCGAGACCTGGCATCCTAAAAGGCAAACCGATGCCCGATTTGGTTGCGTTGGGTTTGAGTCAAACAAACATTTCCGCCAAGCAATCGCTTTTGATTGCCGTGGTAGATACAGAACAGAGGTTGTCACGCAATGCACTAAAAGCCCTGAGTGATCGAGCGAAGGCCTTGAAGGACAAAGGCGTAGCGATTGTTGCCTTGCATACCAGCGCGATCAGCAACGAGGCATTTGCTAAATGGCAGACGCAGGCCAATCTACCATTCCCGATGCTGTCCTTGCAGGAAAGTCGGGATAAATATCGTGCGGATTGGGGTGTGACCGAACTGCCATGGCTGATTTTGACAGACACAGAGAACATCGTAACGGCTGAAGGTATTTCCTTTGAGGAACTGGCACGCCTAGTTCCCTAGTTATTGGATATTAAACTCCAGTTGATGGGGTGCATCCGACGAAGGCGGCAGCTACCCGCTAACGAAGCGAAGGGTTCGTTTCATTCCCGGGTTGAGCAGAGCCGCGGCGACATTGCTCAGCGAATCAAACGGAAAGGTCAAATGTTTATGCTACAAGCACCGAGTCCGCAAAAAGATCCAAAGGAGGAACCGGCACTGGGCGTCGTCTCAGCCATTATGAAACCATTGGGGTCGTGTCTGGACATACGACATAAGGCTTACAGGATCACGCCACCAACTCCTGGAGCTGCGCCTTGTTTCGCGGCCTGGTTTCCAAAGCTCCGCTTGGCAGAACTGATCGTTTTGAGTTCGCTTGGGCGCCCGGCGAAAAAACACTTAACAATCGGCCTGTGGGGCATAGAATCCAGGAATAACAGGCATGAGAAATATATTGCATTCGGCCCACGCTGGATTCCATTCAAGCGCTCTGGCACGCCAGAGTTCCGGCCTGGCCCGGTTTCTTGGGTCGAGTCTCCTTTTGCTGGCCGCAACCATAGGCAGCACGCAGTTCTTCCAAGGCGCGCCAGGGCCGGAGCCAGCACTCCCGATCCCACCGCCACCGCAGGATCGTTCTTTGCTGCCCGCGCCGCGGGAAGGCGTGGTCATGGTGCAGACGGTCAAGGGCCGGCTCAATGTTCCGTTGGGCGGGTGGGGCGGCCAGCGTTTGATTCAGGCAAAGACCGATCCGGAGAAGTTTCGCGGCTACGTGCGGGCGGTGAAGGAGCGCGGGCTGAACTGTGTCCGACCGCTGTTTCATCCCCCGAACGCAGCCAATGCCAATGATGCCAACTGGGCTCGTTTCGATTGGGAGGCGATGGATCGGGCGGTTGCCATCACGCAGGAGGAAGGGGTCTATTTCCTCGTGGATTACCACAACTGGCGGGTCAACGACACCCTTCACGCGCACGAGCAGGAATGGCTGCAAACCTGGGGTTGGATCGCCAGCCGCTATAAGGATTACCAGCACCTCATCTTTGAAGGCTACAACGAACCCCAGCTCAACTGCCCGTGTCTGGCCGAACACTACCAAAAATGGGTTGATTTGGTGCGCGCCCAAGGAGCACGCCAGATGTGTGTGGTGTCGCCCTTCTGGGGAAACTTTTTTCCGATCAAAGACCCTGCCGGAAACTGGGCGCAGTGCCGCCATCACTATTTCACTGCCAAGAACGCAGCCACGCCGCAGAAGGCTCGCAACGAGGCCGACTGGCAACTGGCGAACACCGCGAACCAGAATTCAGCGGCCAGTGCCGTCCAAAACCTGGGCTGTGGTTTCTTTATGACCGAGGGGGGTATTGAGGGCAAAGCGGAAACGGAACCTGACCAGGCCGCCCGTCTAGCCGGGGTGCAGCGTGTCGTGGACGTGTGTGAAGAACACGGCTTCGGTTGGTGTCTCTGGGCACAAGGCGATTGGTCCGATGGGTTTGGCACGTACGGGGCCAATCTCAAGACCCACGCCACCTACCCTTTAATAACCGGCAAGGCGCGTTGATCCAGCCGATGCACACCAAACGGACCCAGATCCCCGACCGTTGCGCGGCCCTGGCGAATCGCTGTGAAACCAGCCGCCCCCAATCGATCCTCATCGGATGGCCCGATGGACCAGCGGAGGCCTGGCTGTCCTCGCTACGTTGCCGGAGAGGTGTGAAAAAGTGACGAAAGCCCCATAATGAGCGATCGAACCTCCAAACCGAAATCCTGCATGAACCGACGAACCTTCCTCACGCGCCTCGGCACGGTCGCCGTCGCCGCTCCGCTGATCACGCCCATGCGCGCCCGCGCCGCCAATCAACCGGCTCCCGGTGTGACCACGGCCACGGCCCGCACCTTCATCTCGCGACTCCAACCCGCGGTGGCCGGCGGCGGTTTCGAGCTGCCCGATCATTGGGTCTGGTGCGGTGCGCCGATTCGTGGCGAAGACGGACGCTACCACCTCTTCGCGTCGCGGGTCCCCAAGGAAGTCGTCTTTCATCCGCACTGGCTGTTTCGCTCGGAAATCGTCCGGGCCGAATCGGACACGCCCGTTGGACCCTATCGCCTCGCCGAGGTGGCGCTCCCGCCCCGCGGCGGCGATTTCTTCGACGCGCGCAGCACGCACAATCCCCACATCCGCAAGGTCGGCGACACTTATCTGCTGCTCTACATGGGCGCCAACTACGACGGCCCCACGCCGACCCGGGAAAATCCCGAGGTGTGGCGTTCGCCGCGCTACCTCGCCACCTGGGCGCGCAAACGCATCGGTCTCGCCACGAGCAAGAGTGTGCGCGGCCCCTGGCAGCGCCGCGACACCCCGCTGCTGGAGCCGCGCCCCGGGGAGTGGGATTCCATTGCCACGACTAATCCCTCGCTTTGCCCGCTGCCCGATGGCTCGTTCCTGCTGGCTTACAAATCGCGCCGGGAGAATCTCGGCAACCTCCAGGTCGGCGTCGCGCATGCGCCCCAGTTCACGGGTCCGTGGAAACGTCAGCCCACGCCGTGGCTCTTCCGCGGCCAGCCCGCGCACGTGGAGGATCCCTTCCTCTGGTATGAAGATGGCCGCGTGCAGGCGCTGATGAAGGACATGACGGGCGAGATTTGCGGCGAGAAATTCGCTGGCGTACACGTCACGAGCGCGGACGGCCTCAGTTGGGATTTCGACCGCGCCACGCTCGCCTACACCCGCAAGGTTCGCTGGAGCGATGGCCGCGTCACCCAGCAGGGATTCCTCGAACGCCCGCAACTTCTCCTTGAGAAGGGCGTCCCGACGCACCTCTTCTGCGCCACGGCTGAAGGTCCCGGCATTGACCTGAAGGACGCGACGCGCACGTGGAACGTCGTGTTCCCGCTCGCGAAATGAAATGTCCATCATTCTCATCCCCGCAGGCATGTTTGGTTTTGCCGAGTACGCGTGATGCACCTCCTGGGAATCACGCGACTACAACTCGCTAAGCCGCCATCAAACACAGCTCGCACCACCCAGGATGGAGCTACTTCGGCGGACTCTGCGATTCCCGGGTTTTCCGGAAGCTCTGGAGATATCGTTCGCGGAATGCCGCGGCGGCGGGAAGATCAACGCGCAGGCGGTCCCACTCCAGGGCCGGGCGGCTGGAAAGGTCCGCCGGCTGGAACGGGCGGTCGTAGAGGCCCTCGGAGATTCGCTTGAACTCCCGGCCCCAGGCCTTGGGCACGCCGTTGGTGGTCAGCAATCCGGTCAGTTGGCTTACATCACCGGCCTGCGGATGATCATAGAAACCCCAGTTGAGCCAGCCAGTGGCCAGCCCGCGCGTGGTTTCGATCGCCTGGACGCACCAGCGGGCCTGGTTTTCCTCGGTCACGGCGGGATGACGGCCGCCGTCGATCGTCAACTTGCCTCCTCCACACCAGCCGAATTCGGCCAGAACCACCGGTTTCCCAAACTGAGCCACTTCGCGCACCACGCTCTCCAGGTAGGCCAGATTCTGCCACTCAGCCTCCGGGCTGGTGTACTCGTAAAAGCCGTTGGCCAAAGGATAGAAATGCACCTCCAGGAAATCCAGCATGGACGCCTGGTGGTCGGGACGGAACGCGGCGTAATGCTGAATCCCCGGCAGCAGCGCGGGGACGCTCCACTGGATGTAGCCGACCGTGACCAGCGCCTCGGGATCGGCCGATTTGATGGCGCGGACCTGCCGCTGGATCCATTCGTCAGCCACCTGCTCCCGAAAGTCCTGGTAATCCTGCAGGCGAACGGCCGGGGTGGTTGTTCTGGGGATGGGCAACTCCACCTGGCCCAGATGCAAGGACTCGGCATTGGTTCCCCAGTGCCGGGCGAGGCTCTCCGCGTTCGGATGCCTTTTCTCCAGCCACTGGTTCCAGCGGGCTCGCAGGGCGCGTCCGTCCCAGCCAATGGCCGGTTCATTCAGCAGATCGTACGCGAAAATGACATTCCGGCCCCGATAGCGGGCCGCCAGTTCCCTCCAGAAGAATTCCTGGGCCTGGAGCAATCGCTCCTCCGCGTAACGGTCGCCTTTGGCCCATTCCGGGACCCCTTCCCAATGGTCCAGGCCGGTGGGGTGGATGTAAATGCCGTTGGCCTCGCCCAGGGCGAGGAACGCATCCAACTTGGCGAGGGCGTTGGTGTCCAGCTTGTCCGCCTGCGGCATGAATGATCCGTAGCTGAGAAACACCCTGGCGCAGTTCACCCCTGCCTCCTTCATACGCTGGAAGTCCCGGCGGGTGACCTCCAGGTCCCACTGTTTCCACACTTGGGGCGCCCACCCCAAACCCGGCCGGTAATACGTAACCCCCAAGGGGGAGTACGGTTTGCCTTCGCTGGTCACGAAGGTGGGTTTCCCCGGTGCGACCCGAACCTTGGGCAACTCGCCTGCTAAGCCCGCGGGGCCTGCCTGCAAGAGGCAGAAGCCCAGACAACCGATCAGGACCAGCCGGTTGAGCGATGCCATTTTGCTGGCGGCGATAAGGATGCTGTTCACCCCTCTCATGTACCACAACCCGGACCTACCTTCCAAGCAGCGTTTCCACCCCCGACGGCGGTAAGTGAAGGGGTGAAGGGATCAGTGCTATCAATCGACGGGTGAACCGGAAACCGCCCGCCGGCTCGCAGCCCGGCCCAACGAACTGGTACCCAAAGCGAACATCGCTCGAAAGGAACAGCCATGGGGATTGGTGGAAAAGATATCCTAGACCGTGGCCCATGTGTTAGTACACTGGTGAAGTAAAGGCGTGTCGCCGGGGGAACGGTTGCGGCCCCGCCGATTGACAGAAGCACCGTGACCCCAACAAAGCAAAGATCACCCGCGCAGCGTTGAATACCTGCGGGCGAGCAAAAGCAAATTGCCATCACTAGTTATGAAGACAACGATTATTACCGACGAATTGACAACCAGGCGCGCGTTTCTCGGCAGCGCGGCAGCCCTTGCGGCCTGTGCCATCGTGCCGGGCCGCGTGCTGGGGGGTGAAGCGCCACTGAAGGCCGCGACTGCGTCAGGCAAGCCCAACTCCGTCTTCAACGGGGTGCACATCGGGTGCATTACCTACAGCTACCGCGGCGGCATCAATTCGGCGGAGGATACTCTCAAGGCCCTTATTCAGGATGGGCTCAGCGAAGTGGAACTGATGGGGGGGCCAATACAGTCGTATGCTGGGTTGAGCGGTGGGGGCGCCCGCGGCCGCAAAGAGGGTCCCGCGGAGCAGCCGGCGAAGCCGACCGACGCCCAGCGCCAGGGGCAACTGGCTAAGTGCCAGGAGTTGCGGAAGATGTACAACGATGCGGGCGTTAATATCCACATCCACAAGATCGACTTTGGCCAGTCGGATGAGGAGATTGACTTCAATTTCCAGGTGGCCAAGGCGCTGGGCTGCGTGGGCATCACTGCCGAGCGTTCGGAAGCGCTGGCCAAGAAGCTGGCGCCGTTCGCCAACAAGCACAAGATCTGGGTTGCTTTTCACAACCATACGAACAACTACCCGGTGATGGATAAGGCTGACCCGATCCTCGCTTATGGCCCATACATCGGCTTCAACTTTGATGTCGGCCACTATTTCGCCGGCACCAAGGGATTGTCTCCGATTCCAGTGATTGAAAAGTACCACGACCGAATCGTCAGCCTTCATATGAAGGACAGGACCGCCGACGGCGGCAACCTGCCCTGGGGCCAGGGGAAAACGCCGATCAAAGAAATTCTACAGTTGATGAGGAAAGAGAAGTGGACGTTCCCGGCCGACATCGAGCTTGAATATGCGATTCCACAAGGCTCAAATTCCGTGGCTGAAGTTGCCAAGTGCGTCCAATACTGCAAGGACGCGCTCGCCTGAGAGCACGGCATCTTGTGAAACAACTCGTCGCCGCACTCGCGGCCGTAAGCGGGGGTCGGAGTCCCGGCTAATGTAAATCCTTCTCCCAATCATCCAGCGACGGCACCGTCACTTCGGCATGTTTCGAGTACGCGTGATGCACCGCCTTCGAATTATGCCCCAGCGCCTGCTGCGCAAACCGCTCCGGATAGTCGAACTTAGACTTCCCATCCTGGCCGATATTCCCGCCGCACGTAGCGGTTGATTTCAGGCAGGTTGGTGCATTTCATCTGCTCGACGTCCCATTCGAGTTTCTGGCCCACCCCGGCAAACTGGGCGAGGTGGCCGGCGAGCGCAAACGCGGTCAGCGGGGCGGAGGCGTCGGGAAAATTCGAGCACGGAACCGTGCCATTCTTGCAGGCGTAGAAAAGATCTTCGATGGGGCCGCCGTGGGCACGAGGCAGAACCTTGGGAGGGTCGGGAATCTCCTTACGCCGGTCTTCCGGGAGGAAACCGAGCGAGCCGCAGGTGCCACCGGTTTGGAGCAGCCCCTTGTCCCCGACGAAGAGCGTGTCTTCGCCAAACTTGACTTCGTATTTCTGCTCGGCGTCCTTCATGATCTCCGGCCGCAGACTGGCGTTGTCGTAAACGTGGACTTTGACCGGCCCCAGGCTGCCCCGGGCGGGAACCTCGTAGCGCACGATATTGCTCTGCGGGTACATTTCCTCACTGCCGCCTTTTGTCCGTAGGCACTCGACGGTGAAGTGCTTAGCTTCGCCAATCTTGAGTGCCCAGAAGAGGGCGTCCAGGTTGTGGCAGGCCATGTCTCCAATGGTGCCGGTCCCGAAATGGCGCCAGTTCCGCCAGTTGAAGGGATGAAGATTGTCATGGTATTCGCGGTAAGGTGCGGGTCCAATCCATTCGTCCCAGTGCAATCCGGTCGGGATCGGCTTGCGGGCGGGCCGTCCGCCGCTGCCGCCGAAGTCTCGCCCCAACAAGGAGTGGGTCTCGGTCACGTTGCCGATGGCGCCAGCCCAGATATATTCGCAGGCCTTGCGAATCGTATCGCTGCAATGCCCCTGGTTGCCCATCTGCGTCAGCACCTGCTTGTCTCGCGCTGCCTTGGCCAGGGCGTAACACTCGTAAATATTGTGGGCCAGTGGCTTCTGCGAAAAGACGGCCTTGCCCAGATGAATGGCCCGGATGGCCGCCGGGGCATGATGATGGTCCGGCGTAGCGATGAGGACGACGTCAATGTCCTTCTGGCAGTCCTCGAGCATCTTGCGGTAGTCGTAGAAAGCCTTGGGCGCCGGTTGGTCCTTAATCTTTTCGCTAAATTGCTTGAGCTTGCCCGCTAGCTTGTTGTCGTCCACATCACAAACCGCCACGAACCGCTCCCTCATCGCGCAGTCGAAGCTGTAACCCCCCATGCCATCGGCGCCAATGACGGCGACGCCCAGTTTTGAGTTGGGCGAATCCGCCCCCAGCAGCGAAGGCATGCCGAGGTAGTGTGCCCCGGCGGCCACGCCGGCGAGGGTGGCGGTGCGTTGAAGAAAACGACGACGGCCAAACTGAGAGTTTTGATTCATAGATCGGTCATGTTATTGCGGTGACGCCGTCAGACGCAACCATTGTTTCTCGATTTCACCTGTTCCGATTCGGCGACTAGAAATCCCGAATCTGCCAAATGCGCCGGCCTGGAGCCACATTCCTCGAAAAACACGGCCCGCACAAGCCATTTGGCTACGGTCCTTCTTGGTCCGTAGCAATGAACTCGACGTGGTCGTTTAAAAATCCGTAGTCGGTTCTTTAAGATCCAATTCTTTGATCCAAATATTGCGGTAGCGAACATCGTGGCCTTCAGCCTGGAGCTTCAATCCA
>JADGRT010000234.1 GCA_017880715.1 Verrucomicrobiia bacterium
CCCACTGCCAGTGGAACAAGCTCTGGCGAGGGAATTGGGCGGTTGCACAGCAAAAAAGGTGGCAATGCTCTGGCCCTGGATGGACACGCGCTATTTCTCATGGTGACGGTATTCGATCAGGATGCAAACTCTCTAGTTGGCTCGGGGCCTGGGCCGGGCGGCAGGACTTATCTTTGGTGGAATCCCCGCGGAAGCACCGGACATTAATAAAGAATAATCTTAAAGACAAAATGACCTCCAAGCCGGCGGGTAAATTATTTTCACGGATTGCAATCGCCATTCTGTTGACGATGTGTCTTGCGATCATGGGATGTGGCAAGCAAGCCGTTGCCAAGGTTGCCAGCGACACCAAAGCCTTCGAGGCAGCGAGTCCAGAAATCAAAGCCGATTGGGGAAAAGCAATGTCAGCGGCTGCGTCGCATGACTACGCGACGGCGATTCTCACTTGCCGGAGAGGCTTGCAGACGCAAGGCAAACTGACGCCCCCACAGTTCACCGCTGTCGTTGGAACAATCACCGCAGTGACCGACCAGATGCTCGCCGCCGCACAAAAGGATGATCAAAACGCAATCCGGGCCACTGAAGAAGTGCGCCAAGGCTGGCGGCCGCGATGAAGTTTTGGATATGCGACTTGCCCTCCTAAAGGGGCAGGTTAGTGTCTGCAAAACGCCGCCAGTGAGTCATAAGATATTCATTACAAGTGTGCTGCGCATCGAATATCCCCGCGAGAGAAATTGCATGACTGCGCTGATCGCCAATTCCACAGCCACCGCATCGCCTTTGCTCTGGCGCCAAGTTGACTGCCACCAGTCCGCAACGGCCTGCTGGCCGCCACTTGAATCTGCTCATTGATTATGAAAGCACATATCGCCGCAGCGACTTTTTTCCTCATGATCTCCGCCGGCTTGGCGGCCGATGCAACCGGGTCTGTCGCGCCACCGGCGCCGCGCCCGCCGACGCCCAGTTTGCGCCAGATGCAATGGCAGGACTTGGGGGTGTGCGGTTTCTTGCACTTCAATATGAACACCTTCACCGGCAAGGAATGGGGTTACGGCGACGAAAGCGAAACCAACTTCAATCCCACGGATTTCGACGCCGACCAAATCGCGCGAGTGGCGGCGGAAGGCGGGATGCGCGGCTTAATTCTTACCTGCAAACATCACGATGGCTTCTGCCTGTGGCCGTCGCGCTATACCGAACACTCTGTCAAGAATAGCCCGTGGAAAGACGGCAAGGGCGACGTGGTCAGGGAAATCTCCGATGCGTGCCGCCGCCACGGCCTTCAGTTTGGGATTTATCTCTCGCCGTGGGACCGGAGCCGGGCTGACTATGGCCGCCCGGAATACATCACCTATTTCCGCAACCAATTGCGCGAGTTGCTCACGCATTACGGGCCCATCTTTGAAGTTTGGTTCGACGGCGCCAACGGCGGCGACGGCTACTATGGCGGCGCAAGGGAGAAGCGGACGATTGACCGCGCCACGTATTACGACTGGCCGAATACCGTGAAGTTGGTGCGGCAACTGCAGCCGTGCGCGTGCATCTTCAGCGACGGTGGTCCGGACATTCGGTGGGTTGGGAATGAAGATGGCCACGCCGGCTCGACGTGTTGGGCCACACTGAATCTGCGGGATTTTGCACCGGGCCTGGCGGACGAAAACCTCTTGAACCACGGCGACCGCTCTGGTTCAGACTGGGTGCCCGCGGAGTGCGATGTTTCGATTCGTCCCGGTTGGTTTTATCATGCCAGCGAAGACGCCAAAGTTAAATCGCCCTCGCAACTGCTTGACATTTATTTCGCTTCCGTCGGACGAGGCGCAGGGCTGGTGTTGAATGTCCCGCCGGACCGCCGGGGACAGATTGCCGACGGGGACGCGCGTTCCCTGCGGGAATTCCACGATGCGCTGGAAACCACTTTCGCTCGGAACCTCGCCCGGGACGCCAGAGCCGAGGCCTCCAACGTCCGGGGAAATGACTCCGGCTTCGCGGCGCAACGCGTCCTGGATGGATGGGACGACACCTACTGGGCGACCGACGATGGCGTGACCAACGCCCAACTTGTCATCACGCTGGCCCAGCCAACGATGTTCAACATCGTGAGCCTGCGCGAATACTTGCCGCTCGGCCAGCGCATCGAATCCTTCGCCCTGGATCAATGGAGGGACGGCCAATGGGTTGAGTTTGCGGCCGGGACAAGCATTGGGAAACAGTGCCTGGTGCGCGGGGCGCCGGTCACGACTGAGAAAGTCCGATTGCGCGTGCTCAAATGCGCGCAGTGTCCAGCCATCGCGGAAATCGGATTGTATGCGGATGGCTCTTGAGGTAAAACGCGTGCTTTCCCCGACCGTGGCGCGCTGGGCCGTCATGCTCCTTGGGTGTTGACTCATCTGAGCAATTAGGTGTCCAAGGAGGACGGTATTTAAGATGCAAAACATGAACTCACACTTTTCTGGAGAATCCGGTGATGGCCACCTCGGAGACCAGTTGTACAAAACTGAAGAACTCCCAGTCCCGGTGAAGGCAATCCGGGACTATCTGCCGGTCGAAATCTGTTCGAAATCCATCGGCATCGGCCGGGACCATTACTGCTGCTGTCTTTATCCGGATACAAAGTGTGGCCAGTGGCGTACTGCTCAAAGGGATGCCCTGGACATGAATCCAAAGATGGAGCCCGTGAGCACTATCCTGAAGTATCGTCTGCGCGTCCCGGCGCAGTTTCGCCTCCCATCTGTCCTCCAGGCTGACTTGGAAAAATGTGACGCCCCCCAGAGTTCGACGTCCCGGTCCAGGTTCTCAACTGAAAGATTCCATAATCAGCAACCGTCGGCCTTGATCAAAAGCATTGTCCAATTAGCTGGAAGATTATGAAGCTCAATTCTCCAATCACGAGGCGGCTCCAGACGCTTTTCCTGCTGGCCACCCTGACGGCCAGTTGTGCCATTGCGCACGCACAGGATCGTCCTGTTTATCTCGACAACGATCAGCCGGTGGAGGCACGCGCCGAAGATTTGCTCGCGCGGCTGACCCGGGAGGAGAAGGTCTCGCTGGTTCATGCCAATTCAAATTTTACAACCGCCGGCGTGCCGCGGCTTGGCATCCCGGAATTGTGGATGGATGACGGCCCGCTGGGCGTGCGCGAGGAGGTCGGCGAACGTTTTCGTATCCTCAATCATGGGGACGATTTTGCGACGGCGATGCCCGGCACACTCGGTCTGGCAGCGACCTGGAATCCCGAGCTGGCCACCGCCTACGGCGCCGTGATTGGCCAGGAGGCAAAGCAGCGTGGCAAAAACATCATGCTGGGGCCGAGTTTGAACATCCAGCGCACCCCGCTGTGCGGCCGAAATTTTGAATACATGGGTGAGGACCCTTTCCTGACCTCGCGCATGGCCGTCCATTATATCCAGGGTGAACAGGCGCAAGGTGTCTCCTCCTGCGCCAAGCATTTTGCCGCCAACAGCCAGGAACATCAGCGGGACTCGATCAACGAAATCATTGACGAGCGGACCTTGCGGGAAATTTATCTGCCGGCCTTCCGGGCCGCAGTGCAGGAAGCGGGGGTGCTGACCGTCATGGGTGCCTACAACCAGATCAACGGCCAGCATTGCTGTGAAAATGAACATCTGCTGAATGAAATTCTCAAGGGCGATTGGGGCTTCAAGGGCATCGTCGTTTCCGACTGGGGCGGCGTGCATCATACCGACCTGGCCGTGATGAATGGCATGGACATTGAAATGGGTACGCGTCCGCCTTACGAAAGTAATTATCTGGCCAATCCGTTTCTCAAAGGTTTGAAGTCCGGCCAGTTCCCCGTTTCGGTCTTGGATGACAAGGTGCGGCGGCACCTGTATGTGATGTTCAAACTGAACTTGATCCAGGATCCAGCGACGCCGGCGGCCACCAATACCGCACCGGAAGGACCGCTAAGCACCAGGGAACACCAGGATATTTCGCGCAAAATTGCCGAGGAATCGTTCGTACTGCTCAAGAATCAAAAACTGCTGCCCCTCAACCCGGCCCGGATCAAAACCATCGCGATCATCGGGGCCAATGCTATCGCCCAATTTTCCCACGGAGGCGGTTCGGCGATGATCAAGCCGCCCTACGAAATCACTGCCTTGGAGGGAATCAGCAACCGCCTCGGCAGCGACGTGAAGCTCGTTTATGCCCAGGGCTACAATGCGCCGGGCGGCTCGGTCCAGGCGAACTCCAAGCTGGGGACCGAAGCAACCGCGCCTGTCCTGGACAGCTCCAATCTGGTTGCCGAAGCGGTGGCCGCCGCCAAGGTGGCCGATGTGGTCGTCTACATCGGTGGCTTGAACCATCAAGAAGACTACGACACCGAAGGGGGCGACCGGAAAGACCTCAAATTGCCGGCGGGACAGGACGATTTGATCCGGCAACTCGTGAAGGCAAATCCCAAGACCGTCGTCGTGCTCATGGGAGGCGGGGCGGTGGAAATGGGTTCGTGGCTCTCAAAAGTGCCGGCCCTCCTTTACGCGTGGTATCCCGGTTTGGAGGGTGGTAATGCCCTGGCACACGTCCTGTTCGGCGATACAAATCCCTCGGGCAAACTGCCCTGCACCTTCCCGAAGCAGTTGGCGGATTCGCCGGCCCACGCATTGGACGCCTACCCGGGCACGAACGGCACAGTGACCTACAAGGAAGGGCTGCTCGTGGGGTACCGTTGGTTCGACACGAAAGAAATCAATCCGCTCTTTCCCTTCGGTTATGGGCTTTCCTATACGCGGTTCAAATACTCTCAATTGAAGCTGACACCCGACAATGATTCAAACGAGCCGAAATTGACTGTTCAATTTGAACTGGCTAATACCGGTGAGCGCGCCGGCGCTGAGGTCGCCGAAATCTATGTGCAACCCATCCATCCCGGTGTGTTCCGCCCGTTGAAGGAATTAAAAGGCTTCAAGAAGGTTTTCCTTCAACCGGGTGAAAAACAGACAATATCCGTCGTCCTCGACCGGCAGGCATTCTCCTATAATGACCCGGACCTAAAAGGCTGGGTTGCGGCAAGGGGTGACTACAAAATCCTGGTCGGCGGCTCCTCACGCGACATCCATCTCAACGGCACTTTCAGCCTGAAAGAAACGACCGTGGCACCGGACAACGCCCCGCCATCGGACCTGGCCAGCAAATTGAAAGCCTCCGGCGGGCAAAGGACTCAAACCACGGAGGCGCAAAGACGCTGAGTGCTGCGTTTCAGAGCACTTGACAATTTGTCCTGCCACCAAAACGGCAGCCCTCCAATTAAAATGCCGAAATCAGTTACGGTTTTTTGCCTTCCAAAACACCCAGTCCGCGCATCCATTCCTCGGCTCGTTTGGGCCACGACATCACGGCTTTGTCCGACTTGCGTAATGCATACGCATGCCCG
>JADGRT010000235.1 GCA_017880715.1 Verrucomicrobiia bacterium
ACCTTCCGGCAGAATCTCGCCACGCCGTAACAGTACAAGCAGGGTGTCCCGGCTCATCGTACCTTTCTGCCAGGCAGCCACAGCAGCGTTCAATTCCTGCGCCGTCATGGTGCTCATGTTAAAATCCGTTCCAGGAAACCAGCCGAGGCGCTCGGGGTGTCGGTGGTCCGGGCGGTGCTGGATCCGATTTTGAGCGTTTCGTTTTTGTCGAACCCGCTCACCCAGGCCGTAGGCAACGCCGTGAAATGCATCCCGTGTTTGTAGTCAGCATCGAGGCGGTAGTGATCCAGGTTCACGGCGATCACGTCACACGCGCGGGACCAAAGCAAAACCAGGGCATTTTTCGGATTTTGTGCTTTTTCGCGGCAATGCGTGTGTTTTCCATTCCGCAGACGCCTCTGCAATAATGTGGTGCCACGAGAAAAGCGTCGTCAGCAGAACTCCCGCAATCGAATCTATGCCTCTTTCCCAAGCCGAAGGATGGCCGACCGAGTGGCTGGATCGAGGAAGAAACCGAGATCGTTTAAGTGGTCCAAGATCGGCTGCAAGGCAGGGATAATGCCGAGCTGCTTGGCCTTGAGCAGGAGACCACAAGTTCCCGTCACCGTGATTCCATTTTCAGGCATGGTGCAGGTCTTCCTGCAATTCAGCTTCGCTCAGCCGAAAGGTCGGCACGCCATATTCGCCTAGTTTCATCAGGAACAACGGCTTGGGAATTCCCGCCAGATCGGCAGCCGCACCCGCGGATAAGCGGCCCAGTTCGTGGAGCTTGACGGCAGCGGCAAGGCGAAGTTCATCGCCGATTGCTTCCGGCGGCAGTTTCAACGCCAAACAGGTCTGATCCGGCAAAGAGAGAGTGATTTCACTCATAAAGGCAGGTTAATGGATGTCTGAAGGCGAGTCAATCCATCACGGGCAGTAAATTCTGCGGCACCCTAAGTGGATAGCGCTGTTGACCTGACCCTTTGTACTCACAATCGAGGTAGTGGATGGGCGACGTGTCAGAAACGACGATGCTCACGACGGGGCGAGGATTTTGGCCAAGGTGGCGTGGTCAGCGGCTAAATCCGCCACGGAGTAATTCAGCGGCACCCGGCGTGCTTCGAGGAAGGCTTCCGTCCGCCAATAGTCCAGTCCCAGCAACTCACCGACCTGCCGGTGTGAAAGACGCCCCTCGCGATACCCCTCAATAGCCGCGGCCTCCCTGAAATGAAGGCTGACCGCGTCCGGGGTTTCTCCCCATTGGCGGGCGACTTGATCTGGCAATTCCACGGTGATGTTCATGGCACTTTCTTTGAGTCTTGCGATTTATCCGTTTCAAGCTACCACAACCAGAACTGCCTGGCCATGTGAATCTTCGTGGATGCCCGCTGTTGCATTGCCCGCCTTTCTGGCCCATAAAGCTGAGGTGACCGCAACCATAAACTCGATGAATCTGCTCTCCATGAACGGGCCAAGAATCCGCCAGGTTTTGGACTGCGCCAGTCCCCTGGCGCTTTGGAACGTTCCAGGACCCACCGAAAAGCGGCAGAGGACTGCCGCAGTCCAAGACGCTGACGCGGGGATGCCAGTCCCTCCGGTTTCACGGTGCCCATGCGCGGGTCGTGAACCGTGGCGGCTCTCCATGATCCGTGAGAAATTGACACGCAGCTTGACAACATTATTTTTGGCCCTCGGCCTCACCTTGCTGCCGGGGGCTGATCCGCCGCCTGCGACCATTTACACCTTCGATGCCCGGCCGCTCCGTCAACTGGATATACGCCAACCCGCCAACGCGGTCCAAGTGTGGGACACCCTGCATCTGCTCGCCGCGCTGCAGGGGCTCGCCAATCGTCAATCGCCGCAATTCTACCTCTTTTACTGCGGCGAATTCGGCCTGGACACCGACCAGTTCTGGTTCGACTGGCTCCGTCAGGAAGATGGCTGGTTAAAATCGTCTTCGGTCACTCCCCTGCCCAATGTTGAGGCCTGTCTGCGGACATTCCGAACTAATTTCCTGGGATTGGTAGTGTACGACTCCAGGGTCCCAGCCACCGCCAACCTGGCTTCAACGGCGGCCGGTTGTGAAGATCTGTTGCCGGTGCGTTACGATCCGCAGCCGGGTTCCTGGTACGACCGGTTGGTGCGGCAGCGCCGATGGCCCGTCCGGCTGTGGCTGGTGAATCCCGACGGTTCTCCCAAATTCAAGGGATCCGGCCTCATTCCCGACTCGTCCATGCCCTCCACCGGCAGCGCCAAAGCCGACGCTTACCTCTGGGCGTTGGCCCGGTACGTCAAAACCGGCCTCTGCAATCCACGCTTTGCCGGCTACTATCTCGATGCCTTCTGGCTGCAACAACCCACCCGCGGCGCAGCCGATCTGCACACGCTTTCCAATCATGATTATTTCATCGCGCGCAAAGCCTTCTTTTTCGACCTTTCGCCTTGGGGCGATGAAAAACCGAACGACGATCCTTACCAGCCGCTCGGCCTGGACCGCCGCGTTTTTTTGGAAGTTCTGCGCTCGCTCCATAATTCGGCTCGCGGCGATTTGATCAAGGTGGGCGGTTTCCCCCCGTGGCCATTCAAGTACACCAGTCATGCCTCGGCCGGAAAACATGAAGGCGTGGCGACCGAATGGGAATTCAGCCGGCTCATTTCGCAATTCAACGGTTATATGGAAGCCGATGCCGCCAGCTTATCCGCCCTGGCCAATGCCTCCTTCTATCAACATTACCCGCTCAGGAATCGGTATCCGCAGCCCAATGCCAAACGGACACCGGCCGATTGGAAAGCGCGCGGATACCTGATGGCCAATGGCCGCTTGGCCAACCGGCTTTTCGTGGGACATTATGTCGGCGACTACGACTCGCCCTCCTGGCTTTACAAGGCCGTGCCCGCCTTCTTCCGAGATCCGGCGCGCGGCAAAATCCCCCTGGGCTGGGCGTTTAATCCCAATTTGTCCGATCGCGTGCCGCAGGTCCTGGCCTACGCGTATAAGCAGGCAACCACGAACGATTTCTTCATCGCCGGCGATTCGGGCGCCGGCTATCTCAACCCGCGCGGATTGACGCTGCGCCCCGAATCCCAACTGCCCAGCGGCCTGGCTAAGTGGCAGATGCATTGCCAGAAACACTACGGCCAATGGGATATAAGCATCAGCGGTTTTCTGCTGGATGGCTCGGCGGGAACTTCGACCGATTTGGAATTCGCCGCCTACCGGACGTTCAGTCCCGATGGCCTGGGCACGCACTTCGAACGCGGCCCAAGCCTGCACCTGGGCATTCCCACTTGTCCGGAACAGGATCTGCCCGACAATGTTGTGGCCGCCGCGGACTTCATCGCCAGCCAGGCGGCCCAGGCCAATAAAGGCCCGGCGTTCCTTTGGGCGCGCAGCATCTTGAAAAGCCCCCAATGGTACGTCGATCTCTCCGAGCAACTCCGTCTAAAGCATCCCCAAGCCCGCATCGAGGTGGTGGATCCTTACACCTTCTTCGGCTTGATTAAACTCCACCTGTCCCGATTCGCCCCTTGACTCGCCGGGCTGGGAGGGGTGAAATCCACTCCATGAAAACATTCAACCTTAACCTCAGCCGCCGCCGGTTTTTAACCACCACGGCCACCTTGACCGCCGGAGCCGCCCTGCCCGCCTGGTTCATCGAGGAATCCAATAGTTACGCCGCCACCCCCAAGCCGGCCTCGCCCAATGACAAGCCCGGCATCGCGCTGGTGGGCTGTGGCGGCCAGGGATCCGGCGATTGCAACTGGGCCAGCCAGTTTGGCAAGGTCATCGCCGTCTGCGATGTGGATCAAAAACATCTGGATACCGCCGCCGACAAGTTCAAGGCCGAACATAAATACACCGATTTCCGCAAGGTCATGGAGCGCGACGATGTCCATGTCGTCATTAACGGCACGCCGGACCATTGGCACACCCTGGTCAATCTCGCCGCCATCAAAGCCGGCAAGGACATCTATTCCGAGAAACCGCTGACCCTTTGCATCGACGAAGGCAAGCGGCTCGTGAAAGCCGTGCGCGAGCGCAAGACCATATTGCAGGTCGGCAGCCAGCAGCGTAGCGACGAAAAATTTCGGCTGGCCTGCGAGCTGGTTCGCAACGGCCGCATCGGGAAACTCGAGCATATCCTCGTGGCACTGCCGACTGGTCCCCGCGAAGGCCCCTTCAAACCCGAGCCGGTGCCGGCGGAATTGAACTGGGACTTCTATCAGGGACAAACCCCCGCCGTCGCTTACACCTCCAAGCGCACGCATTGGAATTTCCGGTGGTGGTACGATTACTCGGGCGGCCAGATGACCGACTGGGGCGCTCATCACGATGACATTGCCCAGTGGGCCAACGGCACCGAGCGCAGCGGCCCCGTGGAAATCGAAGGCAAATCGCTCGTCGATATGATCCCCGGCGGTTACACGGCCGCGGCCGAATACGAAGTCAAATTCAAATACGCCAACGGCGTCCGCATGACCGTCACCAACCGCGTGCCCAACGGCCTTAAATTCGAAGGCAAGGAAGGCTGGATTTTCGTCACCCGCGGCGACATCAAAGCCAGCCAGCGCGAACTCCTGGAGGAGCCCCTGCCGGCGGGTGCCATCCGCCTTTACAAAAGCAACAACCACATGGGTAATTTCTTCGACAGCATCCGCTCGCGCAAAGATCCCATCTGCGACATCGAGATCGGCCACCGTTCCATCACCGTGGCTCATTTGGGCGTGCTCGCCGTCCGCCTCGGACGCCCCCTCAAGTGGGATCCGGACAAGGAACAATTCGTCGGTGACGCCGACGCCAATAAGTGGCTCAGCCGCGAACAACGCAAACCGTACACCTACGACATGATTTAATCCGCCGCCAACCAGCAGGTTGGCCCCACGCCCGCGTGTATTCCAAGCCACGGTCTGGACCGTGTGCCGGTGGTTTGCGTAGCGGCGACTCGGCAGAGCGCCGCCATCTTCCCGGTTTCGGGCAAAGAATGATACATCGGCTTCTACGGACTTCAAGGGCGTTCGAAACACCCGCTTAGAAAAAATATTTTGTCGGATTTCGTGAGGCGGTGCCGATATGCTTCTGAAAATGAGCGAGACCGACTTGGAATTACTGAGGCGCTATGCGCGCGACCACGCGGAGGATGCCTTTTCGGAAATCGTCCGGCGCCACCTGAACCTGGTCCATTCCGCCGCGCTGCGGCAGGTCCGCTCGCCGCAACTGGCCGAGGAAGTCGCCCAATCCGCCTTCACCGACCTCGCTCGCAACGCGGCTCGCCTCGCCCTGTGGGATGGGCACGTCCAGGATGGAGCCGGATCCCAGAAGGAATATCCCACGGGGCGAGCGCCCGACACCGTCCTTACCGCGTGGCTCTATCAAGTCACGCGCCGCACCGCCATTGATGTCGTCCGC
>JADGRT010000236.1 GCA_017880715.1 Verrucomicrobiia bacterium
CCATTTATGGATTTCGGAGTGGCTATCCGCAAACGCTAAACCGCACGCCATGTTATGATAAGTACCCGGCCAGTCGACCATTTCCTGGGGACGATCCCGCATGGAAACGCCGAAGCCGGCGTCATTGATGCTGTACTCGTCTTCATCGATCAAAACCCATAACCTTGAGGGATTGGGGTCGGTCATATCGGTCGTTTTCCCATAGCTCCGATAAGGGCCTGCGGCATGTGTTTGGGCGATGCCATTACCGCCGGCCAACCACGGTCCATCCACCGCCGCTTTCGTCAACGACTTAGTGCCCACCGCCTGATTCATGGAGAAACTGCGAACGCGGGGATAGCTTTTGCCGCCTTCCAAAGCCATGCTTTTATCCGCCGGGCATTTGTATATGATCGCACTCCGGGCCGTGTACGTCGCTAACAAGGCCTTCGTAGGATCGGTCAGATTGCTGGTGTTGGTGTTGTCCGAAACGTTGGCCGCCATGCTCATTCCGCCTCTGACCCAACCGCGCGCCACGTTGCCATCGTCTTGATTTGGGGGCAGCCACTCCTGGTTATCAGTGGTGTACATGGCAACGCCCAGCATCATTTGTTTGCCGTTGTTCATGCAGAAGATGCCTTGGGACTTGGCCTTGGCCTTGGCCAGCGCCGGCAACAACATGCCCGCCAGGATGGCGATAATGGCGATGACCACCAGCAGTTCAATGAGCGTGAAACCACGGCGCTTTAATTGGATCGATTTCATAGGACGTTGACCACATTAAAATGTTACAACCATATTGCTGGCGTTTTCCGTCAGCAGTGTTCTTGAAGGAAAGGTAACGATTCTTTCCTCCCGCGTCAACTGAGCGTTTGAAAGCACAGTTTAAGCCCGGGACTGATGCCGGAGCAAAAACAGCAGTTGGAATAACGCAATGGCGCAAAGACGTTAGTACGCAAAGAGTTGGAGAAGCTGGCACGTCCACCCGCTGGGTGAATGCCAAGTCCAGCCGCCAGCAATCCCATCTGACTCGGTTATTAGCGACCCGCTATAGAGCGTTGAGGAAGTATTGGCACAATTCCCGGAGGGCTGAGTTAAACGAGGTTCTGATATTGCTGGGGGGAAATATAATGGGGGCTCCCGGAGCTCGCCCCTCCGAGAGCACGCCCCTCCGAGAGCTGGCCCGTCACTGGCTTCAGGGTGGCGATGGGAGCGTCGCCGGTTTCTGCGCCAATTGTTTTTCCAACTTACTGACGCGACGCAGCAAATCGGGCAGGTGCTGCAAGGCAATCCACTGGCGCTTGGCTTGGCGATCCGGTTGGGCCGGCGATCCCATGCATTTCGTGCCATCCGGAATGTTTTTTATCACCCCTGACTTGCCAGCGACCAGGACACGGTTGCCTATGTTGATATGGCCAATAATCCCCACCTGGCCCGCCAGCGTAACGTAATTACCCAGCTTCGAACTTCCGGCAACCCCCACCTGCGCCACCAGCAAACAATGTTCGCCAATGACCACATTGTGCCCCACCTGCACCAGATTGTCGATCTTGGTGCCCCGGCCAACGATCGTGGGTCCAAGGGCGCCGCGGTCGATGGTGACGTTGGCGCCGATTTCCACATCGTCCTGGATAATAACATGGCCTACCTGGGGAATCTTAAGATGGATGCCCTGATCGAATACATAGCCAAAACCATCCGCGCCCACCACGGTCCCGGCATGAATCCGCACCCGCTGGCCCACTTGCGTTTGCGCATACAATACCACCCGGGGGAATAATCTCGATTCCTCCCCAATCAGACAATCGTCCCCCACCTGCACACCGCCCTGGAGCACCACCCGGGGACCGATCTTCGTCCTCTCCCCGATAACGCAATGAGGTCCCACGTGCGCCGAATCGTCAATCTGAGCCGAACTCGCCACCACCGCCGTGGGGTGAATGCCGGGAACGATCGCCGGCTCGGGAAAGAACAGCGGCAGCACCTGCGCAAAGGCCACGCGAGCGTTGGCCACCCGGATCAAAACCTTGCTCTTTGACGTAAAAGGTCCGGCTACCAGGATGGCCGTTGCGGCGCTCTGCTCGGCGCTGGCGAAAAAAGTGCCGTTTTCCGCAAAGGTTAGATCCCCGGATTTAGCCGTGCTGGCCGGCGCAAAACCGGTTAACACCGCCGAATTGTCTCCCACGACTTCCCCCTTCAAGTGGCTGGCAATCTGCGCGGCAGTAAAGGACATGATAGCTTGGAATTTCGGATTTTGGATGGCTGGTTTTACAGGCCTCGCTCGTTGACGATCCGGTTTTTTTCATCCAACACGATCACCTTGGGCACCCAGCCGCCGGCATCGCTGGCCTCCACCTGGGCGAAACTCATGATGGTTAGCCGGTCTCCCACCTGGCCCAAATGAGCCGTGGCGCCGTTCAACTGGATGTTGGCCGATCCCGCCGGCCCCGGGATGGCATACGTCTCGAACCGCTCCCCATTGGCCATGTTGCCGCACAGGATGCGCTCGTAAGCTCGCAGACCCACCTTGTCCATCAGGTCCGCGGAGATGGTCAGGCTGCCTTCGTAATTCAGGCTCGCCGCTGTGACGGTGGCGCGATGAATCTTGGATTTTAATAAACTTAACTGCATAGACGATCAAAGCGTTGACACGCTTATACGGCTCAATATAGAGTCGATTGCAAACCGAATTCAACAGTTACTTTAATGCAATAGCGAAACCAACCAAAGGAAACGTATGTCCAAAAGACCTCTCAATGTCGGTTTGGTCGGTGGCGGCAAAGGCGCCTTCATCGTCCAACCCCATCAAAAAGCCATCCATTTCGACGGCACCCGCCGGGTCGTCGCCGGCGCGCTCTTCCCCGATCCCAAGATCGCCCTCGAAGAAGCCGCCAACTGGCCTTACCCGCTCAAGGGTTATGGCTCCTACGACGAGATGATCGCCGCCAACGCGAGCCTGCCCGCGGACCAGAAGCTCGATTACATCCTCATCGTCACCCCCAATTTCGTGCATTACGATCCGGCGATGAAGGCCATCAAAGCCGGCATCCCGGTGTTCTGCGAAAAGCCGCTCTGCCTCAACCTCAAAGAAGCCAACGACCTCGTCAAAGCCGCCCGCAAAGCCAAAATCCCCTTCGGCGTGGCGCATACCTACCTGGGGCATTGGACCAGCCGCCTCTCCCGTTACATCGTCCAGGCCGGGCTCCTCGGTGACATTCGCTGGGTCGATTCTTATTATCTCCAGGGCTGGTTGGCGACCAAGCTCGAAGCCACCGGCCAGATGCAGGCCGCCTGGCGCACCAACCCGAAGCTGGCCGGCGGCTCCGGTTGCGGTGGCGACATCGGCACCCACGCCCTCATGCAGCTCCGTTATGTGACGGGCCTGGAGGTAACGGCCGTGTCGGCGCAATTGGAAACCTTCGTGGAAGGTCGTGCCCTGGACGATCATTTCACGATCTACTGCAAACTCAGCAATGGGGGCAAAGCCCTCGTGCGCGCCTCGCAAATTTGCATCGGCTGCAAAAATGACCTCGGAATTATCATCGCCGGCACTAAGGGCACTCTCCAATGGCGGCAGGAAAATCCCGAATCGATCACCATCTGCCTGGCCAATCAGCCGGACCGAACCTACTGGCGCGGCGCCGTCACGCCCGGCGACGGCTTCCTGCCCAAGGACATGCCGGCGGCGCTCATGGCCGAACCCACCATTCCGGCGGGACATCCCGAAGCGTTCCACGACGCCTTTGCCCGTCTGCATCGCTGCTTTGAAGCCGACGTGCGGAAGTACCAAGCCGGCGAACCGTTTGCCTGCGACGGCTCCAAGTACGCCAACATCGAGGATGGCTGGATTGGCATTGCCTTCATCGAAACCTGCGTCAAGAGCAGCTCGAAGAAAGGCGCCTGGACCTCCATGCCCAAGAAAATCTAGCCAAAGATATTTCACGTAGCGGCGTCTCGGCAGAGCGCCGCCATCTTCCCTAACCGGGGAGCATCAATCGGGACGGCGGAGTCCGTCGTCCCTTTTTTAATCGCCCTTATGAGCACCGTTTCGTTGACTGTTGTCGCCCGCATGAAGGCCAAGCCGGGCAAAGCCATCCAACTGCGCCAGGAACTGGAGGCGATCGTCGCGCCCAGCCGGAAAGATGCCGGCTGCCTCAACTACGATTTGCACCAATCCAAAGAGGATCCGGCCCAGTTCCTGTTCCATGAAAATTGGACCAGCAAAGCCCATCTGGATGCCCACCTGAAACAACCGCATCTGCAAGCCTTTTTGGCCAAGGCCAACGATCTCTTGGCCGAACCGCCGCAGATCGGTTTGTGGGAGAAAATCGGTTAGGCACCACAACGAAATGCCAATCGGGGCCTGGGTTGGGTAACAACCAACCCTAGCGTAACCGTAACGCAGATTGTCAATGATAAGACCTCCGCCATGAAGTTCATCTGCCGGTGGCTATTTCGGCTGCTCATCTTGACTATTGTCTTGGTGGTGACCCTGGTTTTGCTCAAGGATGTCTTGCTCAAAGCCCTGGTTGAATACCGCCTGCGCGAGCAAACCGGCTTGGATGTCCAGATCGGCCGTCTGGAGATGGGATTGCTGACTCCCACCCTCACCCTCGAGGATTTGAAATTTTATAACCCGGCGGAGTTTGGCGGATCGCTGTTCCTCGACCTGCCTGAACTGCACTTGGAATACGACCGGCCAGCGCTGGCAGCAGGTCGGCTTCACTTGATCCTGGTGCGCGTGAATCTGGCCGAAGTGCATATCGTGCAGGGTAAATCCGGACAATACAATGTGAGCCTCCTCGAAGCGAAATTGAACCCTAACGGGGGCCCGTTCATACCCCCGCTTAAAGACCGCACCGTCGCCCCCAACACCAGCGCCGGTCAGCCGACACCCCCGCCTAAAGACCGTGCCGCCTCCCCTAACGCCAGCACCGGCCAGCCGGCACCCCCGCCCCAAAGCCACGCCGTCTCCACCTTCCGTTTCGAGGGCATCGACACCTTGAACCTCTCGCTGGGCAAAGTGAAGTTCACCTGCCTGCCACAGCCCGAACGGTCCACCGAATTCAAGCTCGGCATGAACAACGAAGTGATCACCCAGGTGAAGTCCACCGCCGATTTGAACGGGCTGGTTTTGAAAATCCTGCTGCAAAAGAGCGGATGGTTCGTCCATCCCAAGCCGGCACCGGCGAAATCGCCGCCGCCACCCGCTGTGGAAAAACCA
The DNA here is from genome assembly GCA_017880715.1 of Verrucomicrobiia bacterium. GTDB lineage: Bacteria > Verrucomicrobiota > Verrucomicrobiia > Limisphaerales > UBA1319 > JADGRT01. The sequence goes on from JADGRT010000236.1 coordinate 5,204, forward strand.
GGAACCAAGCCCGCTCCCACTCTCCGGGGACTGGCCGCGCCATACAAATAAACCCAAATTCGGCAGTTAACGCCAAGTCCCAGCGCGACAAAGCCGAGGCAAAAAATGGGGGGGTAAAAGATAGGACCATTTTTTACCTGCCATTTTTTTGCCAAATAATCTTACC
>JADGRT010000237.1 GCA_017880715.1 Verrucomicrobiia bacterium
TGAACTTTGGCGCGGAACGTTTGGAGTTCAAGCGCAAGGCCCGAACGTATCGTCCAAAACAACCGCCAAAGGACTTTATCCTGTAAATCCTGTTCATCCTGTCCACATGCCTTCTCCCACCACCACCCATTTTCGGAGGGCGGAGTTGCACGACGCCCATTTATTATGGGGGCTCCCGGAGCTCGCCCCTCCGATTGCCCCTCCGATGATGGAATGGATGGAATTATCCTGTCCCAAGACGCAACTGAAGGGTATATCTGGTGTTTAATAACGGATGAATGTGGATTAAAAATGGATCCGGTGATGAATGAAATGACGCTTTGTTTTGGGAGCATTCCTTTGGCGCAAGATCGAAGGTCGGGCCGGGCTTTTCAAGCGCGGGCGAAGCTTTGCACGCTGGTTGCGCTGCTGACGGCCATGGCACTGGCCGTACCCAGAGTCCAGGCTGACGGGCAAGTCAATGACACCCAATTCGATAGCCTGCTGGCCGCCATCGCAACGGGAGGCCAGGTCACTTTTTTAAGCACCGGGACGATGGTATTCCCGAACCCAATTACGATCTCTCAAGACACGATTCTGGATGCGTCAAGCGTCGCCTTGACATTGAGCGGCGGCAACACCGGGCGGCTTTTCAAGGTCAATGCCGGCGCTTCCTTGACGCTCATTAATTTGAGTTTGGTGAATGGCCAGGCTGACAACGGGGGGGCGATCTGGAATGACGGTGGCGCCGTCCTGGCCAGCAATTGCACCTTTTCCGGCAACACCGCGATCGGAACCAATGGCAATAACGGGGCCAATGGCAAGAACCAGACGATCGGTGGCAACGGTGGCAATGGCGCCAACGGCATACCCGAGCGGGGGGGGGCCATCTACAATCTAGGGTCGCTGGTTTTGAATTATTGTTCTTTCACTTCCAACAGCGCCACCGGGGGCAACGGCGGCGCCGGCGGCAACGGCGGGGATGGAGCCTGGCAAGGCGGCAATGGCGGTAATGGCGGCAACGGCGGCATCGCGTATGGCGGTGCGATCTACAATCAAGGCTTCGCTTTTCTGACGAATTGCTTCGTGGCAACCAATAGTTGTACGGGCGGCAGCGGGGGCAGTGGAGGCACCAACGGAGCCGGATCGCTTCGGCCCACCTATCCTGGCAGCGGCGGCGCCGGCGCTGCCGGTTCTGGCGCAGGCATCTATAACGCCGGCACGATCGTCGTCTGCCAGAGCGCCTTTGCCCAGAACGGATGTAATGGCGGCGCCAGCAGCCAGGCTGGAATTCAAAGCAATTTTACGCACGGCAACGATGGATCCCCTGGTGGAACCGGTATGGGGGGAGGAATATGCAATACGGGAACCGCTACCGTGGTCAATTCCACTTTCGCTCTCAATTTTGCCACTGGCGCTAATGGCGGTGGGGGTGGCAACGGCAGTCTCGATGCGTTTGGCGTTGGCGGCAATGGCGGCAACGGCGGCAATGGTTGGGGCGGTGGTTTCCATTCGAGCGGCAGCGCGGTGTTGACCAACTGCACCCTCGCAAGTAACGGGGCAGCCGGTGGCTCACCCGGATTGCCAGGAACGGGCGGAGCCCGCTCGGGTTCGGATGGCAGCCTTGGCGCCGGAAGGGGCGGCAATATTTCGACCAGTGGCGGGACGTGCAGCTTGAGGAACTGCCTGGTTGCCAATAGTCAGACCAATCTCAACAGCTACGGCACGCTGATCGATTTGGGCTACAACCTCAGCTCGGATGCTAGTTGTCACTTCACCGCCATTGGCAGCCGGAACACCACCGATCCCCAGTTGTATCCTCTGGCCGACAACGGCGGATTCACCCCAACCATGGCCTTGCCGCCGAACAGTCCGGCCAATGGCACTGGCGGGACCAGCCTGTCCGTTGACCAGCGGGACATGCCTCGAAACGTTGGCAATATCGGCGCTTATGAATCGAGTTTAACCGTCCAAGGCCGCGTCACCGAAGGAGATGCCGGATTGAAAAATATCACGCTCACGATGACCGGTTCTGGATTGACGAATCAGACCAGCGTTACCGCTAGCAATGGTTTTTACAGTTTCAACTATCTCCTCCCAGGAACTTATACCGTAAGCCCGCCCTTGGGTGGCACTGGCTTTACTCCCACCAATCAAACGGTAACCGTGGATGCTACCGACATTATTACCAATGCCGATTTCGTAGTCAATCCTCCGCGACTTTTAGGCCTTACCCGTTCCAATCTTCAAGCCGGCACCATCAATGGCGTGGGTGTGCCGAATCAGGTTTACCGACTTTTGGCCTCCACCAATTTGATCGACTGGGAACCGGTTCGCACGAACACGGCGAACTTTCAGGGCACGTTATTCTATTCCCTACCCCTTTCGACCAATGTTCCGGTCCGCTTTTTCCACCTCGGTCCAAGGTAGCCGACATCTGATCAGTGTCGCAGGTTGGCAATAGGGAGCGCGGACGCCTTCGTCCGCGAGTCAACTAACTTCGCGCGACACTAACTTCGCGCGGATGAGGGCATCCGCGCTCCTGAATGTTTGCGCCGCCGCGCAATGTGCCGCAGTATTTCGGATTTACTAATACCTCGTCCCACTATGAAGCACGTCAACCCTATCATCATCGCCATTTTGATGGCGCTGTTTCTTGCGGCCGCATCCGGCCAATGTCACTAAGATTTCAGGGTCATCGGAAAGCGCCAGAGGACTGGCGCAGTCCAAAAGCTGGCGCCCGCTCGCACCGGCCGTGAAGAAATTTATCGCCCCCGCGGGAGTACCAACAATGAAAATCGAGCCGTTTTCGGATTTTGGCAAAATGATGGAAGAAAAAGTTCTAGCCAAAGATATTTGAAATTTCGACCGCGGATTACGCGGCGTGGCCGAACCACAACCACAACCAAAAGCTACTCCCCGCAGAGCGGCTTCCCCCCCCCCCATGATTCTGCCACGCATGATTCTGCCAACAGCTCGACGGTCCAACCGAAGCATCGGCAGAATCATAAGTGGCAGAATCATGGGGTAAAAAACCTGAGAGATATTTTTACGAGATTTGTCGCAGTAGAATTTAAAACCCTCAATAGCTGATCTTGTTGGGCATGTTTTTCCGCTGCTCCAACACAACCGCCGCCTCTTCCCGCAATAATTGCTGCATCGGCAGACGGCGGGCGGCCATCGGCAGCGACAATTCGAGATACCATTCCTCGTCGTCGAAACTGGCCGCCGCTGCCTCCGCGCGCGAGGACGCGAATAGGATCCGGTCAAGCCGGACAAAATGAGAGTCTTGGGAGGGGGGCGCTATAGCCATGGCATTCGTTTACCAGATTCACATGAACGTTCACCCGCCGGCCATTACCGGCCGGAAGCCGGCTTCAGCCAGAATACGCGCGGCTTCTGCCCGTTTGTCACCTTGAATTTCTATCTGGCCATCCTTCACGGTGCCACCCGTGCCGCAAACCTTCTGGAGCTTTTTTACGAGCATTTCCTTCTCGGGCAGACCGATGCCGACAAAATGGGTGACGACCGTCACCGTCTTGCCGCCGCGGCCGGCCGTCTGACGAAGGATGTCCACGCGGCCACGGTTTTTCCGCGGCGCGGCCGGCTTGGCGGCCAGCCGGTCGACCGGTTCGGCGGGAAGGCCTTCCGGGGCCTGAGGCAGTCCCTCACTGCTCAGGACTGCGAACGGATTCTGCCCGAACTTCGGCCCGCCGTTAATGGGAATGCGTGGTTTGCCAGCCATAACGTCACCTTTTTGCCGTAATTCGATCAGGAGCGCCAGCGGAAAGCTCTGCGCCATGAATGCGCGACCGAATCAGTCGGTCCTCATCGCCGGCTTCAAGGTCCAAGCCTGCAGGCGGGCCACCTCAAGAATTTTCGGCGCTCGAAAACCTTCCGGGTGAATGATCCACCCGCCAAAAAGCCCCGGCGTGTCCTGGGCGATGTGCCGGGCGGACAGCAGTTCTACATGGTTTCCCAGGGTCACCCCCTCGCTCGTCGGCAGTTTGCCGTTCCGGCGATGGAAGTCATACGCAGCGGCCACCGCTGCCAGATAATCCGCCGGCGGAACGGCTTCGGCCCCGACAAAAACGCGGGATGGCACACGCTGCTGAGTTTCGATGAAATTAAGCACATCGAGCGTCGTATCACGAAAGGCCGGCCAATCGAGATGCTGGTTCGCGCGGGCCGGTGGCGGCGCCTGGTCCGGCCCCAAAAGCTCCTTGGCAGCCAGTGGAAACCGGAGTTTCCTGCCGGCGATCAACTGGCTCACCGCCACGGTCAGAAGTCCAAATTGATCGGCGGCCGAGTAAGCACGGTGTTCGATTACTTGCGCGTCAACGCCCGTCAGCCCAGGAGCCGCGAGTCGCGCGGCGATGGCTTCCAAATCCTGCTCCGACGCGCCTGTCTGTCGAACCGCATCAGGGTAGATCGCGGGCAAATCGCTGGCGGTCACGAACCGCACCCTGGGCAACGAGCGGATGTGATCGAGGTACTCCCCAAAACGCCGGAACGCGGCCTCCGTTTCTTCGGCGGGTCGCTGCGGCGGGGCTTGCCATTGTTCCCGAGGCGGGTTCGCGCCGCGGCGAAAGTTCACCCCGTCCCAGAATTCCCGGTGCACCCACTCGCAGGGATGGTAGTAGATGCTGATCAACCCGCCGCCATCTTCCTTGACCAAACGCTCGGCGATGGCTGACACCTTCCGCTTGGCTGGTTCGACTGCTGCCGGATCGTGGAGTTCCATGCGGGTGCAGTTCCGGCCCATCTTGTACACGTTCAACGCGCCCGCGTACCAAAATGGCTTTTGGTCCAATCCCACATGGTCGCCTTCGTCCACGTAGCAGGGAATCCCGTGCGGCGCCACTCCGATTTGCTTCAAACACGCGATAGCCTGCGGCGCCCAAGATGAACCGGGCTGCCCATAGCACGCGAGCGTCTTGACCGAGAAAATTCGCCGCACATCGTTGGCGCCACCGCCTTCGCGCCGGACAAATTCCGCCATGCCGTCCAGCAAACCGCACTCGGCGAGATATTCGGATGGCGTGGGATGAACGGAATGAAAATTCGCGTGGTAGGCAACATCGTGCTTGCGCAGTGCGGCGATGACATCGTGGCGGCCGCGTCTTTCGAGGGTGCGCGCCTTTTCGCCAACCACTTTGAACGTCGCGCGAAGGTGGCGTTCGGTCAGCATTTCGGCCAGTCGCTTGCAGGCGTCGTCGTCCGCCGGCAACAGGTAATCTTCCGTGTCGAACCAGAGGATGACAGCCACGCGGGATTTCTCCGCGGCGGCGAGGGGGAGCCAGACGGGCAGGGCGAGATAAACCAGAAGGAACAGACCGAAGCGCTGGATCGATTTCATGCCGGCAGTGATACTCCGTTTCGGC
>JADGRT010000238.1 GCA_017880715.1 Verrucomicrobiia bacterium
CAGCCGTCCCTTCGGGACTTGGCACACCCAGGCCACGGTCCCAGCGTTGAAACGCTGGGCTATTTTCAGCCATCCCTCCGGGATGACGGCGTTGAAATCTTAGTGACATTGGGCGTCCTCGCCCGTCTAGGCTGCCCTCACGGTTCTGGTTGGCTTTCATCTAGCCGAACCCTCCAAGCGGGCAGATCGTCCTCGTCCTCGTCCCTCGTCCCTCGTCCTCGAAAAAAAACCTGAATCGAGGACGAGGGACGAGGACGAGGACGAAGAGGGTCAATAATCGTATAAACCGCTGTCGCGCGAATACCCGCCGCCGCCGCCACCACCCATCCCGTCCTCCCCCTCGGGACCGCCCATCATGTCGCCGAGAACATCCCCCATGTCTTCCTCGATTTTTTCCGGATCTTCCCCCGCCTCGAGTCGTTTAATGGCCACGTCGAGTTCCTTGGGCATGGTTCCGGCCGGCAGGACGTCCTTCATCTTGCGCATCATGAGGGCCATGTGCTTGGGATTGTTCTCATCCAGATGCTCCAGGTCGCGTTCCATATCACTCATCGCGCGCATGATTTTGGGATCGTCGAAATTCGGCATCGGCGGTTCGTTGCCTTCGCCTTCCGGCTTGGCAGCCGGTTCTTTAACGCCTTTGGGCGAGCCAAATCGGCTGACCTGCTTGGTCATCTTTGGGCTGCCGCATTTGGGACATGACGGCCGCCGGTCTGGATTCAACCGCTTCGACAGGAAGTTAAAAATCACCCGGCATCGGGGACAGGCAAATTCGTAAATCGGCATAGCTTAGCTTACCGAGTTACTGCATCTTTTCAAACGACTTCTTTAGAATCTGCCAATCTTTCAGCCCCTGGAATTTCTCCTGCGAGCGTTGGTTGAGTTCGGCCTCCAACCGGTTCTTGGTTGGACGCTTGGACTGGTAGAAAAGGCCAAAGTAGCCGGGAAATGCCGCATCCGCCAGTTTGTACGCCGCCACTTCATTGGCGACATCATGATCGGCCGGGATGAGATTGAAAGCGCCCCCTTTGCGTGGATTGGCGGCGTCAAACGCGCCGGGATAAAACGCCACGCACTCGCTCAGGCATTCGATCACGCTAAAGCCGTCGTGATCCACCGCCCCCTCCAGCAACTGAAGCAAATGATTCGGATTGGTGGAACTGGCGCGCGCCACATACGTCGCCCCGGCCGCAATCGCCTGTTTGACCGGGTTGATGGGTTGATCGATGGACCCGGTCACATCCGTCTTGCTTTTGAAACCGATGGGCGAGGTGGGCGAGGTCTGCTTCTTGGTCAGGCCATAGACGCAATTGTCCATGATCACACACGTAATCTTGATGTTCTTGCGGGAGGTGTGCGTAAAATGATTGCCCCCGATGGATAACAGGTCGCCGTCTCCGCCGAAGACAAACACATGCAAATCCGGCCGCGAGAGCGAAATCCCGCTGGCAAAAGGCAGCGAGCGGCCATGGATGAAATGCGCGCCATAGGCCTGGACAAAATACGGGAACCGGCTGGAACAGCCAATGCCGCTAATGCTGCAAAAGCTTTCCTGCGGCAGTTGTCGCTTTTCAAGCAGCTTGAGATAAAGCGCTAAAACGGTGAAATCGCCGCAACCGGGACACCACGTCGGCCGCTCGGCTGTCAGGTCGCCTTTGGTCAGCGGCTTGCGCGGGGTGTTCGGATCGGGAAGCGTCACTGGCGCGGACGGCGCGGGAAATGTAGCAGTCGTGCTCATAGTCAACAAATTCGATGGTTAGGCGGGCAGGTTGGAAAGGCGGGTCATTTTCTCGTTTAAGCGATCCAAGATCTCCTTCACTTTGAAGGTCAGGCCCTCGGTCTTGTTGATCCCTTGGATGCGCGGGTTGCAGTAGCGCGAGCGCAATAAGGAGGCCAGTTGACCATATCCATAAAGGCCCTCATCGTTCAACTCCACAACGAAGATTCGTTCGAACCGGTCGAGGATTTCCCCCAGCCCCGGCGGCAGCGGGTTTAGATAACGAACATGCAGCGCCGACAGCTCCGTTCCCGCGGCGCGCGCCCGATCCACGGCTTCGCGAATCGGGCCCTGGGACGATCCCCATCCCACCAAAAGAACTTTGCCTTTCGCGGGACCGTGGACCGTCGGCACTGGCAGTTTGGCCACTAAGGCCTGCAGTTTTTTGCGGCGCTTCGCCTGCATGTCCATGCGCAACTTGGGCGAACCCGTCGGATGACCATACTCGTCATGCTCCAGTCCGGTGGCCACCGGGTAGCGTCCATCCAAAATGCGCGTGCCGGGGGACCGACGATGCGTGATGCCATCGGGAGCCGATAAATCATAGAGTTTATGACTGGCCACCGGGGTCAAATCGGGCGTCAGATCCTGGCAAATCTTCTCGCTATCGGGTTCCTCGAAAGCTTCGATCCGGGAGCCGATCGCTTGATCGGTCAGCACGATGACCGGCACACTGTAGGCGCGGGCCAGATTGACGGCCTCGATGGCGGTATAAAAGGCGTCTTCCACACTCGCGGGAGCCAGCACAATGCGCGGCGCGTCACCGTGACTGCCGTAAACCGCGATGTTCAAGTCCGACTGTTCGACCTGCGTCGGGAGACCGGTGGACGGCCCGCCCCGTTGCACGTCAATGATGACCAGCGGCATTTCCGCCATCACGCCCCAGCCCAGCGCCTCCGTCTTCAGGGAAAACCCCGGGCCGCTGGTTCCCGTCACCGCCACCCGGCCGGCAAAACTGCCGCCCAGCGCCATGCAGATCGCGGCAATCTCGTCTTCGCACTGCACATACGTGCCGCCGTATTTCGGCAGTTCACGCCGCAGGATTTCCATGATGTCCGACCAGGGCGTGATGGGATAGGCCGTGCCAAACCGAACGCCGGCGGCGATCAGACCGTAAGCCACGGCTTCGTTGCCGTTCATCACCACCTGGCGACGGGACTTGGGAGCGCTGGCGCTGAATCTGAAGGTTTCCACCGCCCCCTCCAGGGAATACCCGTAACCCGCGTTGAACGCCGCGAGCGCGTTGTCCAGCACGCCGGCATCGCGTCCGCCAAAACGCCCTTTGATCAATTCATTCAGTTTCGCCGTGTTCAAATCATGCATCCGCGCCAGCAGGCCCAGCACAAAAAGGTTCTTGCCCTTGTCGCGGCCCGTGCCTCCAATCGCCTCGACGGTCAGGCTGGTTATCCCCACACCCACGTGCCGGTAGTCCTTTTCCCATTCGGGATTCGGCTCCACTTGATCCTTGTCATAAATGACGATCCCGCCCTTTTTGAGCGAACGAAGATGCTCGACATACGAATGCTGATAAAACGCCACGAGCAGATCGGCTTCATCGCCGGCACTGAGCACCTCGCCCGTGCTAATCCGCACCTGGAAAACGGAAGGCCCGCCCGAAATCGTCGAGGGAATGGACATGAAGGTCATGACCTCCTGCTCGCTGCGGCCGGCCAGCCGCGCCAGGAAACCGCCGATTGCCTGAATGCCATCCTGGGAATTGCCGGCCAGGCGGATGATCGCCTCTGGCACCGCCGATGCCCCCTTCGCACCGCCCAGGGCCGGCGCCGCCAACGTTGTCGCTTCACTCATGCTGATGACCTTTTCTATCGTTTGCATTAAAAATTAACTAATGATAACGAGAAATAAACCTCATTATCGATTTTCCCATTCACACTATCTCACCGGCGAAGGCCCTGTCAATAAGCGGCGCAATTTTCTCGTCCGCGCGCGGCGTCCGGCCCGGCGCCGGCTCAACCCAGGTCGCTGAGCGGGTAATGGTTGAACTCCAGGAAAAACTCCACGCCGCGCGCCACCCCGTAACCGTGAGGCTGCCCGCTGACATATCCCTGCTGCTGTCGCACCCGCTTTTTCACCGCTTCAATCGCGTTGTCCGGCGCCACCAGCCAGCGGGCGAATTCCTGCGAGAGCATCGGCAGGTCGTTCCAATGGTCGCCCGCCGCCAGCACGCCGTCCGGACCGATCCGCAATTGCCGGGCGATTTCACCCAGCGCCGAACCCTTGTTGTAATTGACATGGCTGAATCGGGCGTACACATCGTTGCGCACCACGGTCAGGTTGGTCACCGATCGGCAATACTCCTCCAAAAATTCCACGATGGCGTCCGTATCTTCGTTGCTCCGCGACTGAAGGCAGACGGGAGAATAGGCATCCGCGTACACCCGGGCATCGAAACGCGCCCGAATCCATTGTTGAATCCGGGATAAATCCGGCGTGATCCGCTCGAACAATTGCGTGTGTTCCCGGCGGCAGCTTTCGTTCCAGGCCCGGGCTTCGACATATTTGTCGCCGTGTCGCCGATAAATCTCCCGCTCCACCACCACCAGGTAATCGGGCTCAACGCCCAACTCGGCTTGCTCCAGCGCCAGCAGCAGATCGGGCAAAGCCCGCCCCGTATTGATCACCCATTTGGCGCCCCGTGATTGCAGGCCACGAATCAGGCTCTGCAAACAAAGCGGCACCGGCGGATTCTCGAAATCCGCGTACAGCGTCCCGTCAAAATCGGTCGACAACAGTTTTATGGGCACATCCATCGCTTCCCGTCCAATCGGCAATTCTATGCAAATCAGCCCTTGTACCTTGCCGGACAGTTTCCATCAAGCTCCGAGATGTCCCTCTTCGCCCTTGCGTCCACGCCGGATTCGTGCGATAGGAACGGGACGCGGCTTTCACTTATGTCACTCCCGGACCCATACGACGACGCCATGTTCGATTTCAGCACCGGCAACTTCGAGGCGGCCATTGCCAAACTGAAGTCCATGCTGGCCGCGGATCCCAGCCATTTCGAGGCGCAGCTTTCCCTGGGCATGGCTTACTATCGCCAGGGGGATTATGCCGCCGCCCTGACCGAAGGCCACCGGGCCGAACAACTCCGGCCCGACGAACCGTTCGTCCATACCAATCTCTCGCTGTTTTACCTGAAAAGCGGGGATAAGATGAAAGCCGAGCAACACGGACTCAAAGCCCGCGTTGCGTCCTGGAAAACACCCAGCCCGCCGCTCGGCAAGCCCGGCGCCGATCCCGAACTGCCAATCGCCAAACCCCCGCCCCAGCCCTGGAAAAAGACCAAGGGCTGAGCGGAGAAGACAAGAGACGGCGATGGGGGCGGGCGAGATGGCGGACTGCGATGCAGAACTCGGGCTAGAACCAAGGTTGATTAATAGGCCGATTGGGACGGGCGCAGCTTGTTATTTTCGGCCGCACGCTCTGCGGCTTAGTACTCCATTTCATAAATGCGCTCACAAATGAGGAGTCCGGAGACAAGCGCCAGGCCTGTAGCGCAGACTTCCAGTCCAAGGCCACTAGGATTTGAGCTATAGGTGCCACGCGGAGGCCG
>JADGRT010000239.1 GCA_017880715.1 Verrucomicrobiia bacterium
TGAAACGCGACGCGTTGCGATTGCCTGCTATTACGGTCTGGTTTAGGGGTTGCGAGACAACCTTGGGTGGCTGTTCCTGGAAGAGACGGAAGCTCTCCAGTCCGACCATCATGGGAGGGAGAGAAGGCGGTGCGTCAGCGCCGCCGGTGACTATAGAAAGAACGAGGGACGTGCCGCGTTTGCCACGCGCTGCCACGGCGGCTTCGTAGGTCGCTCCCGCCGCCACCTCCCACACCCGGATTTGAACAAAGGCAGTTGCGCCCGGCAGCACCGAGTTGATCACGCGCAACGTATCGCCTGACTGCCAATAACCGGCGCCCAAGTTGGTACGGAAAGGCAACGGCGCGCCCACCGCCGCCAATTGATTGGTGGCCGACCCAGCAAAGAGCTGCGCCTGATATGCCGCTCCCACCAAAAGGGTCAGACCATCCACGTCGTAAACGGGGGCATCCACCACCTCGCCCGGTGTGTTATAGATGTCAACAGTCGCCTGCAGCACAGTCACCGCCGCCGCGCTGCTCGTGACCGTTCCAGCCAGGTTCGTCACCACCACCGCGTAGCTGCCCGCCTGGCTTGGCTGCACGTTGTTCAACGCCAGTTGCGCGCCATTGCCGCCGGCTACCGCCGAACCGTCCTTCAGCCATCGATAGCTCAAAGGACCGGTGCCGGACGCCGTTACGCTCAACGTTGCATTCGTCCCAGCCACCACTGTCAATCCCACTGGCTGACGGGTGATCGAAGGCGGCACCAGCACGGTCACCACCGCCGCGCTGCTCGTGACCGTTCCAGCCAGGTTTGTCACTACCACCGAGTAGCTGCCCGCCTGGCTTGGTTGCACGTTGTTCAACGTCAGTTGCGCGCCATTGCCGCCGGCTACCGCCAAACCGCCCTTCATCCATTGATAGCTCAGAGGAGCGCTGCCGGACGCCGTCGCGCTCAAGGTCACATTCGTTCCAGCCACCGCCGTCAATCCCACTGGCTGACTGGTGATCGAAGGCGACCCCAGCACGGTTAACACCGCGGCGCTACTCGTGACCGTTCCAATCAGGTCCGTCACCGCCACCGTGTAGCTGCCAACTTGATCAGGCCCGATTCCAGAAAGAAAAAGCTGCGATCCGATGGCGCCAGGAATTGCCACCCCATTCTTGAACCATTGATAAGCCAGGGGATCGGTTCCGGTGGCTACCACCTCAAAACTGGCGGGATTGCCGGCTATTACGGTCTGGTTTTGGGGTTGCGAGACAACCTTGGGTGGCTCTCCCTGGAAGAGACGGAAGCTCTCCAGTCCGACCAGCATGGGGGGCAAAGAAGGCGGTGCGCCACCGCCGCCGGTGACGATAGAAAGAACGAGGGACGTGCCGCGTTTGCCACCCGCTGCCATGGCGGCTTCGTAGGTCGTTCCCGCCGCCGCCTCCCAGACCCGGATTTGAACAAAGGCTTTTGCGCCCGGCGGCACCGAGTTGATCACGAGTATCGTATCGCCTGACTTCCAATAACCGGCGCCGTATTTGGAACGGAAAGGCAACGGGTCGCCCACCGCCACCAATTGATCGGCGGCCGGCCCGGCAAAGAGCTGCGCCTGATATGCCGCTCCCGCCAAACGGGTCAGACCATCCACGTCGTAAACGGGTGCATCCACCTCCAAGCCGGGTCCGTTAAAGATGTCAACCGTCCCCTGCGCCAGCATGGAAACGCAGGCGAGCCACATCAACCCGGCGAGCGTGCCTCGGAAAAATCTGTTCTTCATGACAAAAATCTTTCGTGAAAAACCGACATCAGTGGGAGGAATAAGCCATTCCAATAGCTTTGGGTCAAGTCGAATCGCCCCTCAGTCGAATCATCGAAAAGGCCGTGCATTTTCCGGTCCAGTGGTTTAGAGTCGCAACTCATGAATCTGGATACGGATACCGGCGACGTTGGCGCGGTCACGAAGGAGGTCAAACGTCTCTACCAGACAATGTTTCCCGATGGCGATGCCGAATTTGTGTCACGGGCGATCGGCTGGACCGAAGTTTGCTTTACTGGCCGGCATCCGGGATACCAGGCCATTGATGCCCGCTTTCACGATTTCGAGCACACCCTGCAAGGCACCCTCTGCCAGGCCCGTCTCCTATTCGGCCGGCATCGCGCCGGCGCGGAACCGCGTATCACCCAGTCCTGGTTCGAACTTGGGCTGCTGGCCATTCTCCTGCATGATAGCGGCTATTTGAAGGAAGCAAACGACACCGAGGGAACCGGCGCCAAGTTCACCTTCATCCACGTGGAACGCAGCACGACCTTTGCCCGGCAACTGCTTGAAGCCAAAGGCTATTCGACTCCGCAGACCGACGCGGTGCAGCGCATGATTCAGTGCACCGGCGTGAAGGTCGCTTTGTCGGCCTTGCCCTTTGCCGGTGAGGCGGAACGACTCCTGGGATACGCCCTTGGCACCGCCGACCTGTTGGGCCAGATGGCCGCTCCCGATTATATCGCAAAACTCCCGGTCTTGTACGAGGAGTTTGCCGAAGCCGCCCGCTATGAAGGCCAGAATGCCAGAGCGACCTTCCAGTTCAGCAGTGTCCAGGATCTCCTGCGCAAAACGGAAGGTTTCTGGCGGCATTATGTGTTGCCCAAACTCGACCACGACTTCCGCGGCCTGCACCGGTTTCTCAACACCCCCTATCCGGATGGACCGAATCCCTATCGGGACCGTATTGAAGCCAACCTGCTAGAGCTGCATCAATCCCGACCGTCATGAAATCGTCGAAACCGGTTGACATGCCTCGGTGTTTGACTAGCCTGCTAAAAATCACTAATCCAACTTATGAAATTCGGCGTTAACACCTTTTTGTTTGTCTCCCCGTTTACCAACGACACCACCTCCATCTTCCAGCAGTTGAAGCAATGGGGTTTTGACTCGGCCGAGATCGCCGTCGAACAGGTTTCCCACCTCGACCCGATCTATGTGAAATCCGAGCTGGACCGCTACGGGCTGACCTGCGGCGCTCTCTGTTCGGTTACGGGTCCGGACCGCGACCTGCGCGGAACGCCCGAACAACAACAGACCAGCACCGATTACTTGCTGTGGCTGATTGACGCGGCGGCCCCTTTGGGTTGCTCGAACATCATCGGCCCGGTCTATTCCGCCGTGGGCCGCGCCGAATCCTACAGCGATAAGGAACGCCAGGCGCAATGGAAGCTGGTCGTAAAAAACCTCAAAAAAATCTGCCGCTACGCCGAAAAGAAAGGGGTGACCATCTCCGTGGAACCGCTCAACCGGTTCGAGACCGATTTCATCAACACCTGCGACCAGGTGCTGCAATTGATCAAAGACGTGGGCAGCCCGGCATTGCGCGTCCACCTCGATACGTTCCACATGAACATCGAGGAAAAGAATTCCGCCGCCGCCATCCGTAAAGCCGGAAAACTGTTGGGCCATTTTCATGCCTGCGGCTGCGATCGCGGCACCCCGGGGAATGATCACATCGATTGGAAAGGCATCGCCGCCGCGCTCAAGAGCGTGGGCTACGACGGCCAGGTGATCATCGAATCCTTTACGCAGGACATCAAAATGATCGCCAAAGCCGCCTCGATCTGGCGCAAGTTCGAACCCAGCCCCGATGACATCGCCCGGAACGGACTGAAGTTCCTCAAGAAAACGCTCGCTTGATAAGGGCGCGCGGCACTCCGGGCCGCGGCACAAAACGAAGAAGATCGCCCCCCGCCCAGGACAAATCAACGCGACAATACTTTTAACGGCCGTATCATATATTGTCGCGTTCGCTCCCGGCTTCCGGCTACGTCTTTGAGTCGGAGATGGCCAAGGCGTTGGAGATAGCGCAGACGGATTTCACCGCTGCAAGCAGGATGCCGGGGCGCCCGGGCCGTTACCGGATGCGTTGGACCCTTTCCAGGCTTTTCAGCGCTTTAAGCTGCTCGGAAACGTTTTGGATCTGCCCCGGCAGAACCAGATCGGGCGCGATTTCCGCCAGTGGTTCCAACACAAAGCGTCGCCGATGCGCCCGGGGATGCGGCAGCATAAGCGCCGGCGTGGCGCGCGTTTCCCGGCCAAAAGCAATCAAATCCAAATCCAGTGGACGCGGTTCGTTCATCACCTTTTTGGCCGGCCGCCCAAAATCCTTTTCCAACGCCTGCAGCTTCTGCAGCAAGGTTTCAGGCGTCTCATCCACCTTGGACACCAGGCCCACAACGGCGTTGATAAAGGAAGGCGAGCCCAAAGGACAGTCCACCGGCGTCGTGCGCCAGAAGGAAGACCGGCGAAGGGGCTGCTGAGATAGCCGCTCCAGCAAATCCATGGCCTTGGCAACGATGCCCAGGGAATCGCCCAGATTCGATCCGAGGGCGACAAAGGCGAGGCCGGCGATGGGGCTTTCAGACTTCAGATTTCAGATTTCAGACTTCAGATTTCAGATCTGAAACCCGAAGGTTACTTCAGGCCCAGGACATCCTGCATGTCGTAAATGCCGGGCTTTTGTTTCACGACCCATTGGGCGGCGCGCAAGGCGCCTTGGGCAAAGGTTTCACGGCTCGAGGCCTTGTGGGTGAGTTCCACCCGCTCGCCCGTGGCGGCGAAGATCACGGTGTGATCGCCCACCACATCGCCGCCGCGAAGTGAATGCATGCCAATCTCGGTGGCGGTGCGTTCTCCGGTGATGCCCTGTCGGCCATGGCGAATGATCTTCTCCAGTTGCTGGTGGCGGACCTCGGCCAAAATTTGAGCCAGGGCCGCAGCGGTGCCGCTGGGAGCGTCTTGCTTGAGCCGGTGATGCATTTCCACCACTTCCAGATCGAAACCCGGCCCCAGGATTTCCGCCGCTTTGCGCGTCAACCAGAATAACGTGTTGACGCCGGTCGAGTAATTCGCCGTCCAAACCATGGGAATCACGGCTTGCTGGGCGCGAATGCGGTCCTGGGCTGCCGCCGAATGGCCGGTAGTGCCAATGACCAGGGCCTTCTTATGCTGCGCGCAGAGTTCGGCAATCCCGGGCGTGGCGTCGTGCGAACTGAACTCAATCACCACGTCGCCCTGCTCGATCACCGAACGCAGATCGTCGCCCAAATCGATTTGACCAACGATCTGGGTCTCGGGCTGGCGGCTGGCGCAGGCAATCAGCATCTGCCCCATGCGCCCCTGGGAACCCACAATGACAAGCTTGGTCATACCAGAAATTTCAAATCTCAAATTCTCACTTAAGCAGGCCGCAATTCTGGAGGGTGGCGCGCAGCGTTTCCCGGTTTTTGGAACTGAGCGGCACCAGCGGCAGCCGGTATTCCTCTTCGATCTGATGCATCATCGCCAGCGCGGCTTTCACCGGCACCGGATTGGTTTCGAGG
>JADGRT010000240.1 GCA_017880715.1 Verrucomicrobiia bacterium
CCCGGCGTTGAAACGCCGGGCTATTTTCAAGAGTCCCTCCGGGACAAAAAACGGCCTATATGCGGCACCTGTAGATCAAATCCTAGTGGCATTGGACCATCACGTCCGCCCCTAATAAATCGGCGCGGTCCTGAAACTCAGATAATGAGGGTCAACCAAGCCCATTTTGGTTCATGTAAATCCGTACCGCTATCCGTCACAATCTTGTTTTCCTGAAACGATGGTTTACCCCATGATTCTGCCACCCATGATTCTGCCAACAGCTTCAAGGGTCCAATGGAATAAGCGGCAGAATCATAAGTGGCAGAATCATGGGGGGAGGGGTGAAGCCGCTCTGCGAGGAGTAGCCCTTGGTTTGGGTGGGTTGTGGTTCCGACACGCAGGGTAATCCGTGGTCTCAATTACAAATTTCTTTGGCAAGGTTTCATTGGTTGGATTTCGCACCGGTGGACCCCGCGCGGGCCGGCTGGGATTCGGAGCTCAGCAACCCGCTGCCGGAAACAACACCCGACCCTCGGCTTTGGTTCCCCTGCCAATCCAGTTCCAAGCCATCCACGGGCACACGCACGTTGCCGCGACTCTCGAAAAGCCAGGGGTTTCCAGATTAAGCGTCGGCGCTCCTTTTTCGCCGGCGTTTTCGTGTCAAAGTTTATAAGGCATTCAACTATTATTAATTAATTACTATTATACTTTTATCAATTCGTTGATTTTTTCCGGGGCGGTCGCTAAATTGCCCCGGTCTTTGGATTATTACTTTGACTGTTAGCGGTTATTAATTATTTCACTGTTCCCGGCCAGGCCATAACCTGCACCGGGTGGGTCGTCCGGAATCGGTGGCGCGCTTTATCACATGAATATCGTCAAGAGCCTCTTCCAATCGTCCATCGGCCGAAAATACATCATGGCGGTGACGGGCGGCTTGCTGTTCGGCTTTTTGGTCGTGCATCTGGCGGGCAATGTGCAGATCTTTCTCGGAGCGGACCGGATCAACAGCTATGCCGCGCTCCTCAAGTCCAACCTGCTGGTGCTCTGGGGATTCCGGCTGGGTCTGGCGGCCATCGCGCTGATCCACATCACCACCGCCACCGGTCTGACGCTGGAAAACTGGGCCGCCCGTCCGAACCGTTATGCCGCCAACACCGATCCTTACGCCAGCTTTTCCGCCCGCACCATGGTGGTCAGCGGCGTCATCCTGTTTGCGTTCATCACTTATCATCTCCTCCATTTCACCTTGGGCGTGACGCAGCCGGGCATCATGCACCATGTAGATCACCTGGGGCGTCATGATGTTTACCGCATGATGCTGGAAGGTTTCCGCAATCCGTGGATTGCGGGCACCTACCTCGCCGCCATGATCGTTCTGTTTTTCCACCTGCGACACGGCCTCAGCAGCCTGTTTCAATCTCTGGGGCTCAAGAATCAGAAATTTGCCAAGGGCATCGAATATCTGGCCGTGATCACCGCGCTGCTGATTTGTGTCGGAAACGGCGCCATAGCGCTCACCATCCTGCTTCGAATTCTGAAATAGTTTAATTCTGTTTGCGACATGAAACTGGACGCCAAAATTCCCTCGGGACCGCTCGATAAAAAGTGGGACCGCTACCGCCTGGAGATGAAGTTGGTCAGCCCGATCAACAAACGCAAGTTTACGATTATTGTCGTGGGCTCAGGCCTGGCCGGAGCCTCGGCCGCCGCGTCTCTCGCCGAGCTGGGCTTCCAGGTCAAATGCTTCTGCTTTCAGGACAGCCCGCGCCGGGCGCACAGCATCGCCGCCCAGGGCGGCATCAACGCGGCGAAGAACTATCAGAACGACGGCGACAGCGTGTACCGGCTGTTTTACGACACCATCAAGGGCGGCGATTTCCGCTCCCGCGAGGCCAACGTGTACCGACTGGCGCAAGTCAGCTCCAGTGTGATCGATCAATGCGTCGCCCAAGGCGTGCCTTTCGCCCGCGAATATGGCGGTCTCCTGGCCAACCGATCCTTCGGCGGAGCGCAGGTCTCGCGCACCTTTTACGCCCGCGGTCAAACCGGCCAGCAATTGCTGCTGGGCGCCTACCAGGCCCTGTTGCGCCAGGTCGCCGCCGGCGGCGTGAAAATGTTTCCGCGCACCGAAATGCTGGACCTGGTGGTCATCGACGGCCAGGCCAAGGGCATCGTGGCGCGCAATCTGATCTCCGGCGAAATCACCTCGCACGCGGCCGATGTCGTCGTGCTGGCCACCGGCGGCTACGCCAACGTCTTTTACCTCTCGACCAACGCCAAAGGCAGCAATGTAACCGCCATCTGGCGCGCTTACAAACGCGGCGCGGCCATAGCCAACCCCTGTTACACCCAGATTCACCCGACGTGCATCCCCGTCAGCGGCGAACATCAGTCCAAGCTGACCCTGATGTCGGAATCGCTCCGCAACGATGGCCGCATTTGGGTGCCCAAGAAAAAGGATGATTCCCGGCCGGCGCGCGAGATCCCGGAAGCGGAGCGCGATTACTTCCTCGAACGCAAGTATCCCAGCTACGGCAACCTGGCTCCGCGCGACATCTCCTCCCGGGCGGCGAAGGAAATGTGCGACCAGGGATTGGGCGTGGGGCCGGGCAAACGCGGCGTGTACCTGGGCTTTGCCGACGCCATCAAGCGGTTGGGCGAAAAGGTGATTTTCGAACGCTACAGCAACCTGCTGGAAATGTACGAGCGAATCACCGGCGATGATGCCATGAAAGGTCCCATGCGGATCTATCCGGCGCCCCATTACGCCATGGGCGGCACCTGGGTGGACTATGATTTGATGAGCACCATTCCGGGGCTGTTCGTGATTGGCGAGGCGAATTTCTCGGATCACGGGGCCAATCGTCTTGGCGCCAGCGCGCTGATGCAGGGCTTGGCTGATGGTTATTTCATCCTGCCCTACACCATCAGCAATCACCTCGCGCGCCTGAAATCCTCGATGCCGGCCACCGATCATCCGGAATTCCAGCGCGTCGAAAGCGAAGTGCGCGAGCGTCTGAGCCGGCTATTGTCCATCAAGGGCAAGCGGACCGCATCCTCGCTCCACCGCGAACTGGGCAAAGTGCTCTGGGAACAATGCGGCATGGCGCGCTCCGAATCCGGCTTGCAGGATGCCCTCAAGAAAATCCCCGCCCTGCGCGAGGAATTCTGGAAGACGGTTAATGTCCCGGGTGAAGGCCAGGACCTTAACCAATCCCTGGAACAGGCGGGACGCGTGGCTGATTTCATGGAATTTGCCGAACTGTTGTGCCTGGATGCCCTGGAACGTCGCGAGTCCTGCGGCGGGCATTTCCGGGTGGAATTTCAAACGGCCGAGGGCGAAGCTCAGCGCGATGACGAACATTTCTCGCATGTCACCGCCTGGGCTTACCAGGGACCGGGCAAGGCGCCCCTGGCCTGCCAGGAACCCCTGGTTTATGAAGAAGTGAAACTGGCGCAGCGGAGCTACAAATAATGAATCTGAAGTTACGCGTCTGGCGGCAAAAAAATGCCGATACCGAGGGGCATTACGTGGATTATCCCGCCACGAACATCAGCCCCGACATGTCCTTTCTGGAAATGCTCGATGTGGTTAATGAAGATCTCATCCAGCGTGGCGAGGAACCGATTGCTTTTGATTCGGACTGTCGCGAAGGCATTTGCGGCACCTGTTCGCTGGTGATCAATGGCATCCCCCATGGCCACCTGCGCGGCACCACCGTCTGCCAGTTGCACCTGCGGCATTTCGCGGACGGCGACTCCATCACCCTCGAACCCTGGCGCGCCCGGCCGTTCCCCGTCCTCAAAGATCTGGTTGTGGACCGCACGGCCTTTGACCGAATTCTTCAGGCGGGCGGTTTTATCTCGGTCTCCACCGGCCAAGCCAACGACGGCAATGCCACGCCCATTCCCAAGGACATTGCGGAAAAGGCCATGGATGCCGCGGCCTGCATCGGTTGCGGCGCCTGTGTGGCGACCTGCAAAAACGCCTCGGCCATGCTCTTTGTGTCGGCGAAGGTTTCTCACCTCGGGCTGTTGCCACAAGGCAAATGGGAACAAGACCGCCGGGTGTCGCACATGGTCAAACAAATGGATGCCGAGGGCTTTGGCAACTGCACCAATATCGGCGCTTGCGAAATTGTGTGCCCGAAAAATGTCAGCGTCGATTTCATCGGCCGCATGAACCGGGACTACGGATTCGCCCTGCTCAAAGCCCAGTTCTCTCACTGACCCAGGCGGGCCGCGGCGCCATGGGCCGATGCCAGTTCGGCTCAGAGCGCAAATGTCAGCAACCCCGCTGGCATCCAGCCGGTCCAACTCACGGCGAAACCAGCCGATAATACCGGCTGGGAGTCACAGGCGTAACGATTAGAACATTTCGATTATTGTCGGTTAAAGGCACGTCACTCACAGGTTGCCACTGCGTTGCGGGCAAGAGATCCTCTCTCACTTCCAGCCGGAAATCCGTGGCTGACTTGGGCCACGACAGCATTAACAGGCCATTGGTCTGTTGGATGCTCAACTGAGGCAAGGCGTAGAGCCGGTAATAATGGGTCGCCTCGAGATCGCCAAGCGTTAAAACGAATCGATCTCCGACCACGGACGGTGGGTCGGTTACCGAGCGCCAATTCTGGGCGGCATTGAATGCGGGAATCGCCTGCAACACGTATTGGACCATCGAGGTCGGCCACGAGATCTGCACCGAACTGGGCGGCAGGTAGCGAATTTCAAGGCTGGCAGAGGATGACTGCCCCTTGATCGTCGTGGTGGCATCGGCGTAAGCAGGCGGCGCTTCCAGATTGCCGACATTGTCCCACGCCACGCTGTAGAAACGGTAGGTTGAACCGGGTTGGCCTGTGAAGGCGACACTGTTACTCGTAACCCCTGACAGCCACCGAACGAAGGCGCTGTTGTCGGTGGAGACAAAGATATCGTAACTGGCCAGACCCGATCCTTGTTGCTCATCGGCCCCGCTCCATTTCACATCGAAGGTCATGGTGGAAGTTTCCGGCAAGGGCTGCACCGAGCTCGACGGTGCCAACCGGTCAACCTGGTTGGTCACGATCGGCGTATTGATCGGCGGATTGACGTCGAAGACAATGCGCGCCTGGTTGGTGATAACGACGCCGCTGGCCACGTTCGGTTTCGTGCGAATGCTGTAGCTGACGTAGCCTTCCCCTTGATGCTGGGCGTTGTCGGGTGGCAGGAATCCGGCAATGGGATCTTCCACCAACTGGCCGGTGACGGGATCAATCGAGGTCAGCGTCCAGGTCACCAAACCGGTGGTCGGATTGAGCGCGGCGCTGACGCG
>JADGRT010000241.1 GCA_017880715.1 Verrucomicrobiia bacterium
ACAGACGAGAACCAATTCTCCTCTCCCCGCGATAGCGTCAAAGGAAATTTTTATCATGACATGAAACCTGCTCAGGCTAAAAACCTTTTCCTGAATCGTTAGCAAATTCGGGGACAGGCATGGCATTAACCCGGATATACCGGTGTCCCTTCAAAGGCCGGTTTTTGGGGCCAAACAGGGGTGCCGTCAAACGCGCATTCTATGACGGGCCATTTTGGATTAGTATGGACGTAAATATGCCATCGGTGAAGAGAGTGGGCAATTCTTACTAAAACCATGTGATCCGCGCGACTTATGCGAACGACGAAAATGAATTTTAAAGGCCACTGGGGAAATTTTATAAAAACAGGATCCGTTCTTGCCGGCGTACTGTTCAGCCTTTGCCTGGTCCAAGGCCAGGTGACCATCACCTCCCAAGACATGTTCGATACCATCGGGCAGTACTACCGAGTCTATGCCAATAGCGGCAACGTCAATGTCGCCGGACGCCTGGGAAGCGCCGGGGGGCCGCAGACGTGGGATTTCACCAGCGGCCCTCAAGATGTGACCTATCGTTTTGATTATGTCAGCACCAGTGACGGGGGCGCCGGGGCTGACTTTCCCCTGGCGAAATTCGCCGAACGCCAAACCGATGAAGGGACAGGGGCCGCGACTGCGTGGCAGTATTTGCAGCAAATCGCCGGGCAGGGACGGATCAACTATGGTTATTACAACCCGGCGGGTGACCCGATGGAAGGGCAGTTTGATCCACCCATTACTGATTTTCCCGACCCGCTCAAATACCAGGATAGCTGGAGCTGCGCCACCCGCTTCAGTTACACCTTGCTGGAGGTGTTTCCTGTGATTCATAAATATACCGCTACCGCCACCGTGGACGCCTATGGGACCATTAAGCTGCCCGGCATCGGCTCAGTCAGTTGCCTCCGGATCAATGAACTGGATCAACATGACATCCTGGTAGACGTGGATGACACGGGTGACTACGTGGCGATGGAAACCGATTATGTCCGTACCTATTATTTCCTCAGCCCAGGCCATGGGATTGTCGCCACCCTTGCCTCGGAGCAGTCCAATTCGGCGCCGCCTTCGAATGATTTCACTACGGCCTCTCAATTTATCCGCATGTGCGAGTTGAACCGTACCGGCGCCAGCCAGGGTCCGGTCGCGGTCACCGACTTGAACATCACCCCGGCCGGTGGCGCCCTGCTGCTCCATTGGAGTAAAACCGCGCATACCACTTCCTACCGGGTCGAATACATCGCCGGCCTGGGAGGGACAAACTCGTGGCAGACCTTGGGTACAGTGACGAATGATTTTCTATTGGATACGTCGCTCGCCAACACGCATCAGCGATACTACCGGGTGGTGAGTTTGGACCCATGACCGCGAAACCGCCAGGCCGTACCTGCATGGTGCCCACCCGGCTTCTGAACCGCCCAAGGATTCCGGATTAAACCGCTGTCGGCTTGCTGGGGGGAAGTTTGACCGGAGCGCTCCTCAAGAGTAAGGAGAAACGGATGAGCCGGTTTCGACCACCAGCCCCATTTCCGTTTTTCAAAGGACATTCCCGGGCCTTTGGCCCTTATGGCATTGGGCCTGACCGAGCCGCGCGCGCAGACCTTCGAGTTCCTGCTTCAACCGCGCCGGCATGCGATCGCCGAACGTGGCATAGTATTGCGTAATGTTGTCCAACTCGCTCCGCCAACCCGCGGCATCCACCGAGAGCAACTCCTGAAGATCCTCCGCGGATACGCTGGTGCCGGAAATGTCCAGCGCCTCAGCCGTCGGCAGATTGCCGATCGGCGTCTTGACCGCCTTGCCGGCGCCCTCCACGCGCTCGCAGATCCACTTGAGCACGCGGCTGTTGTCACCGTAGCCCGGCCAGAGCCACTTGCCCTGGGCGTTCTTGCGAAACCAGTTCACGAAGAAAATCTTTGGCAGCTTGCTGCGATCGCCGCGATCCGCCATGGACAACCAGTGGGCAAAGTAATCGCCCATGTGGTAGCCGCAGAACGGCAGCATGGCGAAGGGATCGCGCCGGAGCACCCCCGCCTTGCCGAGGGCGGCCGCCGTGGTTTCGGAGCCCGTCGAGGAGCCCATGAAAACACCGGGTTCCCAACTGAACGCCTCGTTGACCAGGGGGATGGTGCACGGACGCCGGCCGCCAAACATAAAGGCATCGATGGGCACGCCTTCGGGCTTTTCCCAATCCGGATCGATCACCGGGCATTGGGACGCGGGACTGGTGAAACGAGCATTGGGATGCGCCGCTTTGCGTCCGCAATCCGGCGTCCACTCCTGGCCTTCCCAGTCGATCATTTTCGCCGGCGCGGGCACGCCCATGTCTTCCCACCAAATGTCGCCCTCGGGCGTCAGCGCCACGTTGGTAAAAATGGTGTTCTTCGTGATGGTCGCCATGGCGTTCGGATTCGATTGGGCCGAGGTCCCGGGCGCCACGCCAAAGAAACCATACTCGGGATTCACGGCGTAGAGCCGCCCATCATCGCCCTTGCGCATCCAGGCGATATCGTCGCCCAGGCAGCGCACCATCCAACCCGGCAGCGCGGGCCGCATCATGGCCAGATTCGTCTTGCCGCAGGCGCTGGGGAACGCCGCCGCCACATAGTGCTTCTTCCCTGGCGGCGAGGTGAGCGCCAAAATCAGCATGTGCTCGGCCATCCAGCCTTCCTTGCGCGCCATCACGGAGGCGATGCGCAAGGCCAAGCATTTCTTGCCCAGCAGCGCGTTGCCGCCGTACCCCGAACCATAAGACCAAATCGATGGCTCGTCAGGAAAATGCACGATGTACTTGTTGGCGGGATCGGGTTCGCACGGCCAGGCAACATCCTTTTGACCGGGCTTAAGCGGAGCGCCCACCGAGTGCAAACAGGGAATGAAATCGCCATTGCCAAGCGCCTCGAGCACCGCCTTGCCCATGCGCGTCATGATCCGCATGTTGACGACCACATAGGGCGAATCCGTCACTTCCATGCCGATCTTGGCCACCGGCGATCCCAGCGGCCCCATGGAAAACGGAATCACATACAGGGTGCGGCCCCGCATGCAACCGGTGAACATGGCTTTCAACTTTTGCTTCATGGCCACCGGATCGGTCCAGTTGTTCGTCGGCCCCGCCTCGTCCTTCGTTCGGGCGCATATGTAGGTGCGGTCTTCCACGCGCGCGACATCGCTGGGGTGGGATCGGGCCAGGAAACAACCCGGGCGCAGCTTCTCATTGAGGCGGATGAAGGTCCCGCTTTTCACCATCTCGTCGCAAAGAGTCCGATACTCCGCCTCGGAACCATCGCACCAATGAACCTTCGCGGGTTGGCACATTTTGGCGACTTCCTCAACCCATGCGATCAATTTCGAATTCTTAGTTAACGTCGATGTCATATTAGTTTTACTTTAAACTTGGCGCAGACTACTCGCATTTGCCGACATGTCAATTAGGGATGCTAGAAAAACGGTCTTCGCCTTTCGTCCTCGTCCTTCGTCCCTCGTCCCTCGTCCTCGATTCGTTCCTCAATTTTTTCGAGGACGAGGGACGAGGGACGAAGGACGAGGACGAGGACGAAGCGGCAGATTCATGAGGCAGGTTTTTGGCCCTCTTCCCGCCACTCTCCATAATCCAATTTCGCGAACAACGGCCAGCTCTGTTCCCGTTGGACCAGGAGCGCCTCGTCGAATGGCCCGGCCAGCAATTGCCGCCGCAAGCCGGCAAAGGCCTCCAGGTGTTCCCGCACTCGCTGTCGCGCATACGCGGCATGGTTGTCATGACGCAACATGAAAGGCCAATCGCTGGCCTGGGCGAGCAAGAGTTCCCGCGCTGCCTGCCGCAATCCCCGATCGATCACTCCCTCCGCGCGGGGAAAGCGGCTGACCAACCCGCTCATCTGCCGGCCCGCTTCCTGAAGCCGCGGCTGAATCCATCCATTCTTGGGATTCAACCACACCCTCCAATACCCGCCTTCGCCCCAACTGGAGGCCGCCGGCGCGGCCACCTGGTTTTCCGGGTGCAGGCGGAGATAATCTCCGGGGGTGACCAGTCGCCCCTCCTGCGACTGCGCCGCCAGCGAGCGCACCACTCCATCCAGAAATTCCGGTCCTTCGTACCACCAGTGTCCAAAAAGCTCCGCGTCATAGGGCGCCACCGTCAAGGGCGGCCGGTCCATGTGCGAAATCCGCTGCTTCCACTCTTCCCGCCGGGCGGCAACAAAATGGGCCACCTGCTCGCCAACAGCCGCCATGGCCTGCGGGCGATCATAGACGGTCTTCTCAACTCCTGATCCTCCGGAAATGCGATAGTATTTGATCCCGGTGAAACCGCGTTTGCCGGCCGCCAGAAAATGCGGGCGCACGTAATCCAGATCCAAATCGAATCCGATGTCCCGATAGAAGTCCCGGTAGCGCGGATCGCCTGGATAACCGCCCTGGCGGCTCCAAACCTGCTGCGCCGAGGCCGCATCACGGCCAAAGGCGGCCAAGCCGCCCGGCGTAATGATGGGCGCCCAGGAGCCATACCGAGGACGCGGACACGCGTACCACAATCCATGGGTATCGAGTATGAACCAACGAAATCCGGCCTCCCGCAACGGGGCTTCCACCTCGCTGGCATACGCGCACTCGGGCAGCCAAAACCCGCGCGGTTCGCCGCCGAAGCAATCGCGATGCAGCGCGCGCGCCACGCCGATCTGGGCTCGCAACGACGGAACATGTCCCGCCAGCAAAGGCAGCACGGCATGCGTGGCGGCGCAGGGAATAATATCGATCATCCCCGCCTCCTGGAACCGGCGCAGGACGCCCACCACATCGCCGCGGCACGCGTCATACCGCGACCGAACCGCTTCCAAACGTTGTCGATAAAACTCGGCCAGCGGCTGGAACGCCGCCTGGAGATGAGTGCGGATGCGCTCCTTCTCGGCCAGCGCCACTTGCCCGTTCAGATGATCGCGGTAGCGCTGCTGCAGGAGCGGATCGCGCAGCATAGCGCACAAGGTGGGCGACATGACCAGAGTCAGGCGGGCGGCGATGCCATCGCGCTGCCAGCCGGCGAAAACTTCGATCAACGGCAGATAGCACTCGGTGAGCGCCTCGAACAGCCAGCCCTCCTCGAGAAACCGCGCGTGCTCCGGATGACGCACATACGGCAGATGGGCGTGTAGGACGAAAGCCAGGTAGCCCAGGCACGGGGTTGGATGAGCAAGACGTTTCATGACGCGCACAGCGGCGAAGGCAGATTACCCCTCAAGCGGTTGCTGGCAATGAAAAGCGGCGTGTTCCGGATTGCACCT
>JADGRT010000018.1 GCA_017880715.1 Verrucomicrobiia bacterium
GTGCCCTTGCACACGTTGCGCGCGGATATTGATTACGGTTTTGCCGAGGCCAAGACGGTTTATGGCAAGATCGGGGTGAAGTGTTGGATTTGCAAAGGGGAATCGACGGGAGAGAAGAAGGAAGCCGCGGTTTCCGCCCCGGCGCAGCCCGTAAGCGAGTAGCGCGAATTATTTTTATAAGGATTGACTATGGCGTTAATGCCTGCTCGAGTTAAGTACCGAAAAATGCAGCGTGGGAGCCGCACAGGCATTGCCTCGCGGGGTGAGACCGTGGCGTTTGGCGAATATGGCCTGCAGTCCACGGAGCGCTGCTGGCTGGACACCAAACAGATTGAAGCCGCGCGCGTGGCGGTAACCCGATTCATGAAGCGCCGCGGCAAAGTGTGGCTGCGTGTGTTTCCGGATAAATCAATCACCAAAAAGCCGTTGGAAACGCGTATGGGCAAGGGCAAGGCCCCGGTGGTGTCCTGGATCGCGGTGATTCGCCCGGCGAACGTGCTGATCGAGGTGGACGGCGTGACGGAGGCGGTGGCCCGGGAGGCCATGCGTCTGGCGGCCAACAAGCTACCCATGCGCACGAAATTCATCAGCCGGCATCGTTTGGCGCGCAGCTAAATTCACGACCATGAAAATGTCAGAGTTGAAAGATTTAACGGTGACGGAATTGACGGCCAAAGGCCGCGATTTGCGGCAGGAGTTGTTTAATCTGCGCCTGCAGCAGGCCAGCAGCCAGTTGGAAAAGTCATCGCGCCTGCGCCAGTTGCGACGTGGTGTCGCACGGGTGGAAACGCAGATTTCGGTGGTGCGCAAGAAAGCAGCCTGAGTAGAAGCTTATGTCCAATTCTCCAGAGGTTCGATCACATCGTAAGGAACGCGTGGGCGAGGTGCTCTCCGCCAAGATGGCCAAGACCATCGTGGTGCGGGTGGAACGCCGGTTCCAGCATCCGAAGTTCAAGAAGGTCGTGACCGCCTATCACAAGTTTGTGGCGCACGATGAAAAGGGCGAGGCGAAGGCGGGCGACCGGGTGCGCATCCAGGAAACCCGGCCGCTGTCGAAGACCAAACGGTGGCGTTTGGTGGAAGTCGTGGAACGTAAGCAGGAAGCTGCGCCAGTGGCTGCCTGAGAGAGGAACCGATTATGCTGCAATTACGATCTATTCTCGATGTGGCCGACAACAGCGGCGCCAAACGCGCCGCCACGATCGGGGTGCTGGGCCGAAATCAACGTTACGCCCGGGTCGGCGACGTCATCAAGGCCCACGTCAAGGAAGCGACGCCGGATGGGACCGTGAAAAAGGGCGAGGTGGTGGATGGCGTGGTGGTGCGGACCCGCAAAACGATCCGCCGAAGCGATGGTTCCTTTCTCCGGTTCGACAGCAACGCGATGGTGATTATCGACAAAGACAATAATCCGCGGGGAACCCGAATTTTCGGCCCGGTCGCCCGGGAACTGCGAGATCGCAAGTTTATGAAGATCATTTCCCTGGCCCCGGAAGTTATTTGAAGTTATGCCCAAGATGCATGTAAAGAAAGGCGATGAGGTGGTCGTTGTGGCCGGCACGGAGCGCAGCAAGCGCGGCAAAGTTTTATTTTTGTCGCCGAAAAAACAGCGCGTCATCGTGGAAGGCATCAAGATGATCAAAAAGCACATGCGGAAAAGCCAACAACATCCGCAGGGAGCGATTGTCGAGCGGGAGGGGTCTATTCATGTTTCCAACGTGATGCGGGCCTCCGAATATGACGCCCGTGCCGCCCGCCGCACGGGGAACGCACCTGTCTCAGTCTAACGCCAGACCATGAAAGCCAGATTGTATCAACGCTATGCGGAAGTGGTTCGCCCCGCTCTGATGGAGAAGTGGAAATATACGAATGTCCATCAAGTGCCCCGATTGGAGAAGATCGTGGTGCACATGGGGGTCAGTGCTTCGCTCGAAAAGGGAGCGGTGGACGATGCCGTGCGCGACCTGACTTCGATTACCGGGCGCAAGCCGGTGATCGACAAGTCCCGCAAGAGCATTGCCAATTTCAAACTGCGCGAGGGGCAGCCGATTGGCTGTCATGTAACGCTGCGGCGCGACGTGATGTACGAGTTTCTGGATCGGTTGGCGGCGGCGGCGCTGCCCCGGATTCGCGACTTCCGCGGGATTTCCAGCCGGGCCTTCGACGGCCGGGGGAATTATTCCATGGGCATCACGGAACAAACGATCTTTCCGGAAATCGAGGCCGACAAGATCAAGCGGACGCAGGGCATGGACATCACCCTGGTGACCACCGCCAAGACAAACGCCGAGGCGTTGGATCTGCTCAAACAGATGGGTTTACCTTTTGCGGAAGGAAGATAACTATGGCGAAAAAAGCGTGGATTGAGCGCGACAAGAAACGTCGCGCGTTAGTTAAAAAATACGCCCCCTTGCGGGCCGAATTGAAGGCCAAGCGT
This sequence comes from Verrucomicrobiia bacterium, assembly GCA_017880715.1. Classification (GTDB taxonomy): domain Bacteria; phylum Verrucomicrobiota; class Verrucomicrobiia; order Limisphaerales; family UBA1319; genus JADGRT01. The sequence goes on from JADGRT010000018.1 coordinate 2,438, forward strand.
GATTACGCCGGTCTGGCCCAAATTCCCCGAAACGCCAGCCCGGTGCGGGTAACAAACCGCTGCCAGCTCAGCGGTCGCCGGCACGCGTATCTGCGGAAATTCGGCGTGTCCCGTTTAGAGTTCCGGCATTTGGCGATGAACGGCATGATCCCGGGGGTCACCAAAGCCAGTTGGTAACGTTATGATTGATCCTATTGCCGATTTGCTAACTTGTATTCGCAACGCCAGCCAGGCTTTATTGCCCGAGTTGACAGTGCCGCATTCCAAAGCCAAGGAAAACATCGTCCGCATCCTGAAAGAGGAAGGCTACCTCGCCGACTGCCAGGCGGAGGGCCAGCCGCGCAGAACCCTCCGCATTAAATTGAAGTACCAGGGTCGCAAAGGGGTGATCGCACACGTGCGCCGCATCAGCAAGCCGGGATTGCGCAAATATGTCCGGTCAACGGAAATTCCACGCGTGCTGGGCGGCATGGGGACGGTGGTTCTGTCCACCCCGCGCGGGGTGATGACCGGGGCGACCGCCCGCAAACAGAACCTGGGCGGCGAAGTCCTTTGTTACGTTTGGTAATTTGAAACGTTATGTCTAGAATTGGAAGACTACCGATCGTTATTCCTCCCACCGTGAAGGTGGAAATAAAGGACCAGCGGGTGTTTGTGGCAGGTCCCAAGGGAAAATTGGATTTTCAACTGCCCCAACGCACCTTGGTGGCCCTGGACGCCGGACGCCTGGTGGTGCGGCGCGAGGGGGACGACGCCAAGGCCAAGGCCTTGCATGGGTTGAGCCGGGCCATCCTCAACAATTTGGTTAAAGGGGTCAGCGAGGGCTTTGTGAAAAAGCTGGAGATTCAAGGGGTTGGTTTTAAGGCGATCGTTCAGGGGAAAAATTTAAACTTGAATCTTGGTTTTTCGCATCCGATCAACTACGCGATTCCCGACCAAATTAAAATTACCGTCGAGGAAAATACCAAGATTACCGTGGAAGGTCCCGACAAGCAGGTGGTGGGCAAGGTGGCGGCGGAAATCCGCAGCTATTACCCGCCGGAGCCCTACAAAGGCAAAGGCGTGCGCTATGTCGGCGAGAAAGTGGAGCGCAAGGAAGGCAAGACGGTACAATAATGTTTAGCGTTACGGCCTAATCCGTGACCATGACCACATGAGAATCGAGAAGAAACAAAGCCTGAGACAGTTGCGCCGCTGGCGGATACGTAAAAAGGTGTCCGGCACCGCGCAGCGCCCGCGACTGAGCGTTAAATTTACGAACCAGCACATTCATGTGCAGTTCATCGACGACACGGTTGGAGCGACGCTGGCGGCGGTGTCCACCGTGAGCAAGACCATTCCCGACCGGGAAAAAGTCAAGGCCAACGTGACGACTGCCAAGCAGGTGGGCGCGCTGGCGGCCGCAGCGGCGAAAGAGAAGGGCATCCAACAGGTGGTGTTCGATCGCGCGGGAGCTCGGTACCATGGCAAGGTCAAGGCTTTGGCCGACGCGGCGCGGGAGGCGGGCTTAATTTTCTAATCCAAAACAGGAGATAACTGTGTCGGAACCAACCAAAATATTTAGCGGTGGCGGGCGCGGCGGCAATACCGGCGGGCGGGGATTCGGCGGCGGCAAAATGGGGCGCGGACCCCGCCGTGGCCGTCCGGGATCGGAGCCGGAATTGAATGCGGCCGGGGAACCCGTCAACGAACTCACCGAGAAAGTGGTGTTCATCAACCGGTCGGCCAAGGTGGTGAAAGGCGGCCGCCGCTTCAGTTTTAGCGCGCTGGTGGTGGCGGGCGACCGGCGGGGCCGGGTGGGTTTGGGTTTAGGCAAGGCGGGCGAAGTCGCCGACGCCATCCGCAAGGGGGGGGATATTGCCAAGCGCCAACTCGAAACCATGGCCGTGGTCAATAACACCATCCCGCACGAGGTCAGGTGTCGCTACGGCGGCGCCGAAGTGTTGCTGCGGCCCGCTTCACCCGGCACGGGTATCATTGCCGGCAAGACGGTGCGGGCCGTGGTCGAGGCTGCGGGTGTGAAGAACATCCTGACCAAATCGCTGGGCTCGAACAACGCGGCCAATGTGGCCAAAGCGACGCTCGCCGGTTTGCGCCTGTTGCGGCGGCGGGAAGACATCTTTCGCAGTCGCGGCATCATCCTCAAGCCAAAATCAGCAGCGGTGGTTCCCGTTTCCGAGCCCATTCAAGTTTCTGCAAGTTAGTAGCTATGCGATTACATGATATTAAACCCCGTCCGGGATCGACGCATCGCCGCAAACGGCTTGGCCAGGGTGAATCCAGCGGCCATGGCAAGACCAGCGGCCGCGGAGGCAAAGGCCAGTCGGCGCGTTCCGGTTCGTCGATTCGACCGGGTTTCGAAGGCGGTCAGATGCCCTTGATCCGGCGCATGCCGAAGCGCGGGTTCAATAACGCCAACTTCAAGACCTATTATGCGCCGGTGAATCTGGATTCGCTCAATCGCTTCGAAGACGGAGCCAAGGTCGATGAAGCCGCCCTAATTACTCTGGGATTGGCGAACCAGGCCAAGGCGGGCGTCAAAATCCTGGGTCGGGGAGAGCTGAAGAAGAAGCTGACCGTGTGTGCCCACGCTTTCAGCGCTACGGCCCGCAAACAGATCGAAAGTCTGGGCGGTTCCTGCGAAGTGACCGGCGCTCAGCCGGTGGCCGCGCCAGCTAAATAACCTTTCTAGCATTCGCCCTCCCATGTTTGCCAACATCGCCAACAACTTTGCCAACTGTTTCAAGATTCCGGAACTGAAGTCCCGCATTCTGTTCACCTTGCTGATTTTGGGGATCTGCCGATTGGTGGCCATCATTCAAGTGCCCGGCCTGGATGGGGCGGCTTTGAGCGAGTTCATGAAGGCTAACGCCCAGACGTCGGGATCCTCCCTGCTGGGCATGTACAGCCTGTTCACCGGCGGCGCGATGGAGCGTTGCGCGATCGGCGCACTGGGCATCATGCCGTATATCAGCGCCACGATCATCATTCAGTTGTTGTCGGCGGTGGTTCCCCAGTTGAGTAAACTGGCGCGCGAAGAGGGCGGCCGGACCAAGTTGATACAGTACGGGCGGTATTTGACGCTGGTGCTTTGTCTGGGGCAAGGCTTGGTGATGTCCATCGGGTGGGAGCACGCGGAGAAAATATTCCCTGGTTTCCAAGGCCGACTGGTGCTGTCCGACAATCTCTGGTGGTATCGGATTCAGACGACTCTGATGCTGACGACGGGAACCTTGTTGCTGATGTGGCTGGGCGAGCAGATTACCGATCGCGGCATCGGCAATGGTGTTTCGCTGGTGATCACGATTGGCATTCTGGCGCGCTTGCCGCAGGCCGGGCAGGGCCTGACCGATATGTTCTTCCCGGCGGCGGGGGAGTCGAAATTTCATCCCTTTCATTTGGTTGCCATGATTTTGCTGCTGCTCGCCGTGGTGGCTGGAGTTATTGCGGTGACCCAGGCGCAGCGGAAAATACCGGTGCAATATGCCCAGCGAACGGTGGGTCGCAAATCGTATGCGGGTTCGAGTTCATTCATGCCGCTGCGGGTGAATTATGCGGGTGTCATGCCGATCATCTTCGCCCAGGCGATTCTGATGTTTCCGGAGAAGATATTTCAATTTCTGGGAGCGAGTTTCAATTTGAAGATCTTGAAGGACATTGCGCTGCATTTGCAGGAAGGGGCCGGGCTCTATTTAACCTTGTACGCGCTCATGATCCTGTTCTTTTCCTACTTCTGGGTGGCGACCCAGTTTAACGAACTACAGATTGCGGACGACCTGAAGAAATATGGCGGATACATACCGGGAGTGCGGCCGGGGCAGGCGACCAGTTCTTTCCTGCACCACGCCATGAGCCGCATCACGCTGGCGGGTGCGATTTTCCTGACCATTATCGCCATCATCCCCATTATTTTGTCCCGCGCGATGGGCGTGCCGTATGTGGTGGCCAGTTTCTTCGGCGGCACGAGCATGTTGATCGTGGTGGGCGTTTTGTTGGACACCATGCGGCAGGTGGAGACCCATTTGTTGATGCGGCATTACGATGGCTTCCTGAAGAAAGGCCGCCTGCGCGGACGGTTCTAAGGATGTTGCCCGGGCGACAACCTCGGCCAGCGAAGTGCGGAACGTAATGCCGTAGCGGGCGGAAAATTTAGGCGGGCGAGCGATCATGGGAACCGGTGCAATGGCGGAGAGCAGCCGATGATCATTTTGAAGAATGATCGGGAAATCGCAGCCATGCGGGTGGCGGGGCGGGTGGCCGCCAGGGTGCTGGACGATGTGGCAAAGAAAGTGGCTCCCGGCTTGACCACCCGGGATTTGGACGAGTACGCGGCGGCCCAGATCAAAGCCTACGGAGCACGGAGCGCTTTTTTAGGTTATCGGAAATATCCGTGTCATATTTGCATCTCGGTGAACGAGGAAGTGGTGCATGGGTTGGCGGGTGGACGCCGGTTGGCGTTTGGAGACATTGTGAGCCTCGATGTGGGGGTGGTTTGCGACGGTTTTATCGGGGATACAGCCCGGACGGTGGCGGTCGGCGGGAGTGACATGCGGGTGCAGAAGTTGATGGATGTCACCGAACGCGCGCTCAACGATGGGATGGCCCAGGCGGTGCCTGGAAATCGGGTGGTGGATATTTCGCGGGCCATCCAAACCCGTGTCGAGGGCCAGGGTTTTAGTGTGGTGCGGGAATTTGTCGGTCACGGAGTTGGACGATCGGTCCACGAAGAACCGCAGATCCCCAATTACGTGGATGGCAAACTATCGCCGCGGTTGCGTCCGGGCATGACCCTGGCGATCGAGCCGATGGTCAATGCCGGGGTGGCGGCGGTAAAGATTTTGAGTGACGGATGGACAGTGGTGACGCAAGATGGGAAACCTTCGGCTCATTTTGAGCATACGATATTGGTGACCGATGCCGCGCCGGAGATTTTAACGTGCCTCGATCAGACGCCATCCGGGTTGAAGGACGGGTAGTTGAAGTTCTGCCGAACACGATGGTTCGGGTGGAATTGCCCAATGGGCATCGGATTATAGCATTTGTCTCGGGTCGGATGCGGTTGCAGTTCATCCGCTTGGCGGCCGGAGATCAGGTAACTGTGGAAATGTCGCCTTTCGATTTGTCGAAAGGTTGCATCGTTCAACGCAACAATTAGGTGAGAAAATGAAAGTGCGCGCATCAGTGAAAAGGCTGTGCGAACATTGCAAAATCGTTCGTCGCAAGGGTGTCATTCGAGTCATTTGCTCGAATGCGCGCCACAAGCAACGGCAGGGTTAAGCAGTAAAACGTATTATGGCACGTATTTTAGGTGTAGATATTCCTGGTGAAAAGCGCATCGATATCGCGCTACGCTATGTTTATGGCATTGGGCCCGTCAACGCGTTGGAGGTTTTGGAGCGGGCCAAAATCAATCCCAGCGTCCGGGCCAAGGATCTGAACGAGCAGCAATTATCCCAGATTGTGAATGCCATCCAGGCGGGCAAGTATGTGATCGAGGGCGATCTGCGCCGCGAGATTGGCTTGAACCTCAAGCGACTGCAAAGCATCAAGTGCTATCGCGGTATTCGCCACTTGCGGAACCTGCCAGTTCGAGGCCAGCGCACGTCCACGAATGCGCGCACTCGCAAAGGTCCCCGTAAGACGGTCGGCGTCGTTCGTAATCCGAACGCCAAAACTGGTATCCATTAATTGTTATGGCAGACGAAAGCAAGATTTCCAAACCCGTTTCCAAGAAAGAAGCGAAACCCGAAGCGGCGACCGCGGAGAAACCCGCCAAGGCGGCGGGTGAAGCCAAGGCCGCCAAGAAAGCTCCGCCGGCTGGCGAAGCTCCCGCGGCCGCAGCGCCTGGTGGAGCCGCGCCCGGAGCGCCCGCGGGCGCGGCACCGGCCGCCGGCGCCGTGATCAAATCGGTGGCGCCTACAGCCGCCGAATTGCTGGCCGATGACATGGCGACCAAGAAAATCGTCAAGGTCAAAGGCGCCAAAAACATCATTTCTGGAATTGCCAACATTCTGGCCACGTTCAACAACACCATGGTGTCGATTACCGACATGCAAGGGCACCTTATATCCTGGTCAAGCGCCGGCCGCGTTGGCTTCAAAGGATCGCGCAAAAGCACGGCCTTTGCCGCACAGCAGGTGGCGCAGGATGCCGCCCGGCAGGCGATGTCCCATGGCATGCGGGAGGTGGAAGTGCGTGTCAAAGGCCCCGGCTCCGGCCGCGAGTCCGCGATCCGCGCTCTGCAAACCATCGGCCTGGAGATCACCACGATTAAGGATATGACGCCCGTGCCGCACAACGGATGCCGGCCGCGCAAGAAGCGGCGCGTGTAAGAGGTATGACCGGAAAACTTTTTTGGCAACTGTAGATTATGGCTCGATATACTGGACCTCGTCTTCGCATTAGCCGCCGGTTTGGCGTCGCCATTTTTGGCGCCTCCAAATACCTGGAGCGGAAAAACTACGGCCCCGGCATGCATGGCCCCAAGTCGCGGCGGAAGAGCAGCGATTATGCTCTGGGGCTGATTGAAAAGCAGAAGCTGCGTTATTATTACGGCTTGATGGAACGGCAGTTCCACAACGTTTATGAGCGCGCCCTCCACCGTCGCGGTGTCACGGGCTTGACCATGCTGGAAATTCTGGAAACCCGTCTGGATAGCGTGGTTTACAATTTGGGCTTCGGCAACACCCGTGCCGGCGCCCGCCAATTGGTGGCGCACGGACACATCAAGGTAAACGGCCGGAAGGTTAATGTGCCTTCGTTTGCGCTGCGGGTTAACGATGTGGTGGAGGTCAAGGATTCGACGGTTTCGCGGCAGTTGGCCGGCCGGAGTCTGGAGCTGTCCACCAGCCGCAACGTGCCGGGCTGGCTCACGCTCAGCAAGGAATCGTTCAAGGGCGTCGTGGTGCGGGTTCCGTCCCGCGAAGACATCCAGCCCATCGCCAACGAGCAGACGGTAGTCGAGTTTTATTCCCGATAAACCATAGGCCGGCTCCGGGAGGAGCGGCCAGGCGATTATACGGGACCGGGCGAGGTCGGGAATGCTCGCCAGGTCCAGATTGAAATTGCCGGAAAGGATAACCATGCCAGTTCGATTAGGTCGATTTGAAATGCCCAAGCGGTTGACCAAAGATGAGGCCACCGCCACGGAATTATACGCGAAGTTTTTCGCCGAGCCGTTTGAAACCGGCTATGGCCACACCATTGGCAACTCGTTGCGCCGGGTGCTGCTGTCTTCTCTGGAAGGCGCGGCGATCACCTCGGTGAAAATCGAGGGTGCCATGCACGAATTCACCGCGGTGGACGGCGTCGTGGAGGACGTGACCGACATCGTATTGAATCTTAAAAAGGTGCTGTTCAAGGCGCACTCGCGGGAGCCCCAGTTGCTGCGGGTTTCCGTGAACAAGGAAGGCCCCGTGCTGGCCGGCGATATCGAGGTTAACCAGAACGTCGAGCTGGTGAATCCCAAACAGCTCATTTGCACCCTCGATCGCAAGAAAAAATTCGAGATGGAGCTCGAAGTCAAGGTGGGCCGCGGCTTCTGTCCCGGCGAAGAAAACAAGAAGCTGGACCAGCCCATTGGCGTGGTGGCCATCGATTCGCTCTTTTCTCCCGTGACGCGCGTGCGTTATGCGGTGGAGAGCGCTCGCGTGGGGCAGCGCACCGATTACGACCGGCTGCTGCTGGAAGTCTGGACGGACGGCCGCATCTCGCCCGATGACGCGCTAACCCAAGCCTCGGCCATTTTGCAGCACCATCTGGATGTGTTTGTCGGCTACGACAAGAACGCGGTGGAATTTGAAGAGGTGGTCGAGAAGCAGGATGACGAGCACGCTCGCATGCGCAAGCTGCTGGGCATGAGCGTCAATGAAATCGAATTGAGCGTTCGGGCAGCCAACTGCCTGAACAACGCCAACATCACCACCGTCGGCCAGTTGGCAATGAAAACCGAGTCCGAAATGCTCAAGTACCGGAACTTCGGCAAAAAGTCGCTCAACGAGATTAAAGAAAAACTATCCGGCTTGAGCCTGGCTCTGGGCATGAAAATCGAGCCCGAGCTGTTGGAACCGGTAAAAGAAGAACGAACCGCCAAGTAACGACCTTTTCTATGCGACATTTGAAACGAACGGCGAAGTTGGGGCGCACCGGAACGCACCGCAACGCAATGCTGGCCAACCTCGTCTGCAGTCTGATTAAGCACCACCGCGTGACGACCACGCTGGCCAAGGCCAAAGCCGCCCGTCCGGTGGCTGAAAAAATTCTAACCCTCGGCAAGCGGGGCACGATTCACGCCCGACGTCTGGCGGTAGCCCGGCTACACCAGGAGGACGCCGTGCGCGTTTTGTTTAATGAAATCGCGCCCACCCAAAAGGAACGGCGAGGCGGATACACCCGCATCGTGAAATTGCTTCCTCGCCAGGGTGACGCCGCCGATATGGCAATTCTGGAATGGGTGGATTTGCCAGCCCAAACCACGGCGCAAGCCCCCGCTGAGACCGTAGCGCAAGCACAACCCACGGCTGCTTCGAGCGCGCCGACGGAAGCTAAAACCGAGACGCCCGCTCCTTCGGAAACGAAGCCATAACACCGCCCAATAATCTGGAAACGCAAACGCCCGTTGGCAACAACGGGCGTTTTTCTTTAGGCGGTGGCCTTGCGACCACGCCGCAATAGTAACCAAAGGCCGACCAGGCAGCCCACCGTGGCAATCAGGATAATCGCGATCAGAGGCACGATAATAGCCAATACCGAGGTCAAGATGGCTCCCCCCAGCTCCAAGGTGGCCAGCATGGGATTGGCCAGTCCGCCGGTGGCCGCAGTCAGGGCGGCGCGGGCCACTACGGTCGTGGACTGAACCAGGCCGGCAGTGCCGCCCCCGGCAATCAAGGCCAGACTCCATTTCAGCAAGGGACTGGTGTCGGTGACCAGGGAAGCCGTGACCAGGGTTCCGGCTATCACCGCGGCGGGAGTGGCCAGAGTGTCCAGAAAATTGTCCACCACCGGCAGGTAATAAGCCGCGATTTCCAGTACCGTGGCGACGGCAAAGGCAATTAATGCGGGATACGAGCCGAACCAGTTGAACTCCGGCGCAAGGTGCGCATGGCCCGAGATCGAAGCCAGGCTTAAAACCAACAGGGGGACAAATACGCGAAAGCCACAGGCGGCGCTTAATCCGATGCCTATCAGAACGCTCAGAAAGATGTCCACAGGCTGACTATCGTCCCGAGCCAGCGAGTCTGCAAGTCCGCTTTTATGCCACAAACTGCGGGGCGTGTGCCGGGCCGAACCCGTGTTTATTCAATAGCTCGATAAATTTTGCCAAGCCGCGTTTCTCATCCGAGCCGAGATGATAGTGGATATGCCAGCCGAGGTAATCCTTGCGGAAGTCGCGATCGTAATCGGTGCGGCTGTCGATGATGTGCTCCAGGGTATCCATCCCGAAATCCTTGGCTTCCCGCAATTGCCGGCGCAGGCGTTCGTTGTCCACCCTGCGTCGCAAAGCCCAGGCGGCATAAACGAAAGGCAATTGCGTCAGTTCCAACCAGGCGGCGCCCAGATCCCAGGTTTCCTGATCATGGGGTCCCAACAGAAGATTGAGCGCCTGGTCGCCAATCAGGAGCGCGTAATCCGGCAAGGCCGCCGATTCATAGCTAGCCAAGGGTTTCCACTCAGGGAACAAGCCCATTTCCGCCAGCAGAACGCGAAGGAGTTGGACGCTGGCAAGCGAAGCCGGATCGGCATGAACCACCTGGATTTCCTTCAAGGGCCGGCGGTGGGCCAGCAGAACGCTTTGCACTTCGCCCAGCGAGGCGATGGCAATGCCGTCGAGCACGTCGCAACTGTCATGCAAAATCACCTCGGTTATGCTCACGAGCGCGGCGTCCAGTTCGTTCTGTTGCAAACGGCGGGCCAGTTCGGATGGATGGGCGTAGATGAGTTGTTCTTCGAGGCCGCGGATGAGCGGGGCCGCGTTCAGATAGGGCACGCAGCCGACCCGGAAGGGCGCCAGCGCCGGATCCAGGTTGCCTTCCCGCTGCCGGGTCATGGCGCGCTTTTCCCGTTCGAAACGCGGTCCGGATTCTTCGGCGGTTTCACGCGGGCTCATGCGGAGCTTTGACGGGTCGTCCGCTGAAGTCAGGTTGGCTGGCTGTCCATTATTGGACGTGTTCATAGAAGGTGTCGCGTTGAACCGGGATAAAGCCGGCTTCACGAATGGCGCCGGCCATGGAGGCCACGGTTTGTTTCAGCGGTGTGGCGGCGCCGGCCATGTGGAAAATTCGTTCGTCCACGATCGTGCCGTGCAGATCGTCCGCCCCGTAACTCAAGGCCAGTTGCGCCAGTTTCATGCCCAAGCCAACCCAGTACGCCGTCAGATGGTTGAAGTTATCGAGGAACAAACGGCTGACCGCCAGGGTGCGCAGCGTATCGAACGCGGTGGGCGCCGAAGTCACCGGGATTCGATTATTGTCCGGCTGGTAGGGCAGGGGAACGAAACCGACGAAGCCGTGCGTTTCGTCCTGCAAGCGACGAAGTTGCGCCAGATGATCCACGCGGTCGGCGAGCGATTCCACGTGTCCGTAGAGCATGGTGCAGGTGCTGCGGCCACCCAATCGATGCCAGATCCGGTGCGTATCAAGGTATTCCTCGGCGGTTTCTTTGCCCTCCGCGATGACCTGGCGCACCGCGGGCCGGAAAATTTCCGCGCCCCCGCCGGTCAGGCAATCCAGCCCGGCTGCTCGCAGCTCGACGAGCGTGTCGTGGATGTTTTTTTTGGCCAGCCAGGCCAGATGGCGGATTTCGATGGCGGTGAAGCACTTCAATTGCAGCCGGGAATCCACGGCCTTCAAGGCGCGCAGCATGTCCGTATAGTAGGCGAAGGGCAGCGAGGGGTGCAGTCCGCCGACAATATGCAATTCGGTAATGCCTTGCTGCCGGGCCGCTCGCGCCATCTGCGCGATTTCAGCAACGGAATACTCGAATCCATCGGCGTCGCGTTGCTTGCGGGCAAAGGCGCAGAACTGGCAGTTGAGGATGCAGTAATTCGAGTAATTGATGTAGCGGTTGACGATGAACGTGGCGCGCCGCTGGTTCTTGCGCCCGTTCACCTTATCGGCCATCCAACCCAGGAAATGCAAATCCTCGCACTGGAACAGCCGTAGCGCGTCCGATTCGTCCAGCCGTTCTCCCGCCGCTATTTTGGCCTGGAGATCCGCGAAGCCGGGCGGGACACCGCCGGGGGTTAGCGCCAGGGGTTGAACCATCGAAAAACCACCTCCGTTAGCACGATCACCAGAAAGATCATGCTGATGAGCGCATTCAGCCGAAAGAACGCCACGTTGATCCATTTCAAACTGCGTTTTCGCGCCAGCCAATGTTCGATGAGCAGACATACCAGGATAATTAACAGACCCACCAAGTATGGCACACGAAAACGCGCGATCAACCCAAACAAAACCAGCAGGCCCCACATGATCATGTGCACCAGAAAGGCAAAGGTCAGGGCGTTTTTTGCGCCCCAGCGCACCACGATGGAATGCAAACCGTGACGGCGGTCGAATTCATAGTCCTGAATGGCATAAATGGTGTCGAATCCCACCAGCCAGCAAACCACGATCAGCCCCAGCAGAAAAGGCGTGATCGCGAAGGATCCTTTCACCGCCAGCCACGCGCCCACGGGAGCAATGGCCAGCGCGACGCCCAGATAGACATGGGTGAAATCCGTAAACCGCTTGGTCAGCGAGTAAAAACAGACCATGAACAACGCCACCGGCGAGAGGTAAAAGCAAAGGGGATTGATCCCATACGTGGCGAGGACAAAAGCGGCGGCGCTCAGCAGACAGAAAAACCAGGCCCCCGCCAGCGAAATTTGGCCGGTGGGTAGATGACGGGTCGCGGTGCGGGGATTGACACGGTCGAATTCGCGGTCGGCGATGCGGTTAAAGGCCATGGCACAGGTGCGGGCGGTGACCATGGCCGCCAGAATCAATCCGAATATGCGCCAGCCGGGCCAGCCGTGCCGATCGCGCGCTGCCACCATCATGGACGCCAGGGCGAAGGGCAGGGCGAAAACGGTATGGGAGAGCTTGACGAAGGAGGCGTATTTTCCAATCGTGGCGAAGATCAAGCGGGAAGCACGGGGCGGCGAAAGTGACATGGATGAGATTCGAGTGGCAGCCGGTTGGTTCGGTTAGCGTTCCTCCATCCCCGGCGCTTGGTCCCGCCAGCGCGCCGCCAATTTATGCGGCAGTCCCAGGTGGTCGAGAACGCGTGCGACCACGGTGTCCTGAACCTGAGCCACGGTTTGCGGACGGGAGTAAAACGACGGGTTGGCCGGGAGGAGGATCGCGCCGGCGAGCAGCAATAATTCGAAATTCCTCACCTGAACCAGATTCAACGGCGTCTCGCGGGGGACGAGGATCAACTTTTTACGTTCCTTCAACACCACATCCGCGGCCCGCAGCAACAGACTGTCGCTGACACCCTGGGCCATTCGTCCCAAGGTTCCCATGCTGCAAGGGATGACGACCATGGCATCGATGGGATTCGAACCGCTGGCAAACGGAGCGCTGAAATCCTGATTCTGATGAACGGCCACGCCGTCGGGAATCCGCAATCCACCGGGCAGTTCGCTGGCGATAACGGTTTCGGCATTGCGGCTGAGAACCAGGTGAAGCGCGTGCGTTTTAGGATCTAGGTGATCCAACAAACGCTGGGCGTAACCCGAACCGCTGGCTCCGGTGATGGCAACGAGTATTTTCACGCAAACGTCCATCGAATATGGCGGCTGCGGAAGGCTGGAGCAAGCCCGACGTTGAGTCTCCACTCACTCCAGCTTCAAGGCCGCCCACTCGAACAAGCCGCACTTGAAGTCGGGCCGCAGCGAGCGGAGCAAGTCCACGTCGCTATCCGGGCGGAAATCCTCGCGCAAGGCCGAACCGAAGAGTTCCAGCCGGGCGCTGCCGCGCTGCCGGCAGAACTCCCCCAGCGCCTCGCGGTTGACTTGCATTTTCATGGGGACAGAGTCGCAGCAATCGGGGTGGGCGTCAACGCGGACCTCGGCAGTTCAAGCGTTCGGGCAACGGTTCCGGTTCTTGGCCGCACTCAACCGGTAAAGGAGGAGCAGCAAAGGTGGTTTGACATGGGCTTCATATGAGACTATTATTCGTATCAAATGAGCACAACGATGACAAAACCGAAACCGGCTCGCAGGACTGGCGCCCGGAGCCAGATCGTGAGCAAGATTACCTCCAAGAAGGTCGTTCCCTTTGCCGGGGTGGTGAGCGGCCAGATTCGCAGCCTGAAGTCCAAAACCGCCGCCGTCGAGCTGTCACCAGGCAAGTTAATTGAGGCCATCCGCATCGGATTGCCGATACGGGAACTGGACGTGCTGCGAACCATCCTCTGCATGCCGATGGACAAGCTGGCCCCGAAGCTCGGCATGTCCAAAGCCAC
>JADGRT010000242.1 GCA_017880715.1 Verrucomicrobiia bacterium
GCTGGGGTGTCTTGGGGGAAGCTTGCCACGGTTCCAATTGCCGGCGGTCTTCGGGACTCAAAATAATCGGCTCACTTTTTTTGGGCATGGACATAACGCCACATTATCACGAAACGTATGTCTAGTTATTTGAGAGACACTACCCTAGTGGCATTGGACAGCTTGTCCGCTTGCGACGAGGGAAAACCACAGGGTTGCGGAAAAGAGGGAACCTCACGCGGATGCGGCCATGCCAAGCGGGCCGGAGTCCCGCGCGCCGCCTCCGTCACAACGGGAGAAGTGCGAATGCTACGGCGCGCGGCATTGGACAGCTTATCCCCGCGTTTTACCTGGCAAAATCGCAATTACGGGGACGAGCCGTCCCCGCCCCGGAATCTGGCGTTTCTTGCAGCAGCCCGGCCCTGCCATTTTTTTGATCCGATCGGATCAAAAAAATGAACGACGGAATTCAGCGTTTTTTGAAACAGCCCATCCCTCTTAAATCCCAATGCAATTAAACCCTTTTGGCATTTGACATAAGGCCGAAGATGAGCGATTAAGAGGTAATCGGACTAAAATGGTCCTATTAAGTTTTTAGCCGGACATATGAGCGCAGCAACCGACATTATCGAGCAGTTCGTAACGACCGAATATCAATACGGTTTTGTGACCGATGTGGAGGTGGATACGGTCCCAGCCGGATTGAATGAGGGGGTGATTCGGCTGCTTTCGAGCAAGAAGAACGAGCCCGAGTTCATGTTGGAATGGCGGTTGCGAGCCTACCGGCACTGGCTGACGATGAAGGAGCCGCAATGGGCGAACATTCATCATCTCCCCATCGATTACCAGGCCATCAGTTATTACTCGGCGCCCAAATCGCAATCTTCCCAGCCCAAGAGCCTGGCGGAGGTCGAGCCGGAACTGTTGAAAACGTACCAGAAACTGGGGATTCCTCTCCGGGAGCAGGAACGGTTGGCGGGGGTGGCCGTGGATGCGGTATTCGATAGCGTCTCGGTGGCCACGACCTTTCGCGCCCAACTGGCCAAGCTGGGCATCCTTTTCTGTTCTTTTTCCGAGGCCGTGCGGGAACATCCGGAATTAGTGCGGAAGCACCTGGGGTCGGTGGTGCCGTACCGGGACAATTTTTTTGCCGCGTTGAATGCGGCGGTTTTTAGCGACGGTTCCTTCTGTTACATTCCCGCGGGGGTTCGTTGCCCCATGGAGTTGTCCACCTATTTTCGGATCAATGCGGCCAACACGGGACAATTCGAGCGCACCTTGATTGTGGCGGAGCCGGGCAGTTATGTGAGTTACCTGGAGGGTTGCACCGCGCCGATGCGCGACACCAACCAATTGCACGCCGCGGTGGTGGAGTTGGTGGCGCTGGACAACGCGGAAATCAAATACTCCACCGTGCAGAACTGGTATCCGGGTGACAAGGAAGGGCGCGGTGGCATCTACAATTTTGTCACCAAGCGCGGGCTGGCCAAAGGCGTGAACTCGAAAATATCCTGGACGCAGGTGGAAACCGGTTCGGCGATCACCTGGAAGTATCCGAGCGTCATTCTCCAAGGGGACAACTCGACGGGTGAGTTTTATTCCGTGGCGGTCACTAATAATTATCAGCAGGCGGATACCGGCGCCAAAATGATTCATCTGGGCAAAAACACCCGCAGCACGATTGTGTCGAAAGGCATCTCCGCGGGTCACGGACAAAACAGTTATCGCGGCTTGGTTAAAATTCTCAAGTCGGCGGGTGGGGCGAGAAACTTTTCGCGCTGCGATTCGCTGCTGCTGGGCAATCAATGCGGCGCCCATACTTTTCCTTACTTGGAGGTTAAAAACCCCACGGCTCAAGTTGAGCACGAGGCCTGCACGTCCAAGATTGGCGAGGACCAGATTTTTTATTTCAACCAGCGCGGCATCTCGACGCAGGACGCGGTGAACATGATCGTAAACGGCTATTGCAAGGATGTTTTCCGGCATTTGCCGATGGAATTTGCGGTGGAAGCTCAAAAGCTCCTCGGCGTGAGTCTGGAAGGAAGTGTGGGATAATCCCAAACCGAACGGCACATTATGAGTCTATTAGTTCTCGATCGTTTATCGGCGGGCATTCCGGGCAAGCCCATCCTGAAAGGCATCAACCTCCGGGTCAACGCCGGGGAAGTCCATGCCATCATGGGGCCGAATGGGAGTGGAAAAAGCACCCTGGCCCAAGTCTTGGCGGGTCGTCCGGAATATGAGATCACGGGAGGCACGGCCCGCTATGACGGCAAAGACCTTTTGGCAATGAGCCCCGAAGAACGGGCGCGCGAAGGCGTGTTTCTCGCCTTCCAATACCCCGTGGAACTGCCCGGCGTCAATGGCCCCTACTTTTTGAAGGCGGCCCTCAACGCAATCCGCAAGCACCGCGGGCTCGAGCCGCTGGATGCCATGGATTTCCTGGGCTTCATCCAAGAGAAAATGAAGGTTCTGGAACTGGATGCGTCGCTGCTCAATCGCTCGGTGAACGAAGGTTTCTCCGGAGGCGAAAAAAAGCGCAACGAAATCTTCCAGATGGCGGTTTTGGAACCCAAGCTGGCCATCTTGGACGAAACGGATTCCGGTTTGGACATCGACGCCTTAAAAGTCGTTGCGGCCGGGGTAAACCAGCTTCGAAGTCCGGACCAGGCCCAACTGGTCATCACCCATTACCAGCGGCTGCTCAATTATCTGGTGCCCGATTACGTGCATGTGTTGTTCGATGGGCGGCTGGTGAAATCCGGCGGTCCGGAATTGGCATTGGAACTCGAGGAAAGGGGTTATGACTGGATAACGAAACCGGCGGCGGTTTCACCCGAGTTGGTGACGGCCTGAGGCCAGGAGGCAATGTATGATTGATCCCAAAAACAACCCAACCTTGCGCGATGATAAGCGTTGCTCCAAAGCCCCTCGCGAAGCCGGTGCCAGCAACCGGAAACCGGCTGCCAATGTGGGGCCGACCGCGCCTGAATCGACTCCGGTTGACGGACCGATAGCTGGGCAGTCCCGGGGCGCCCCATGGTTGCGGTATTTTGAGGAGCGGGAACGATCCCAGCGCGCGACCAGCCCGTCCTGGATTCAATTGCTTCGCAAGGCGGGGATAGCGCATTTTGCCAAACTCGGGTTCCCCACCACCGCCGAGGAAGACTGGCGTTTCACGGATGTGACGCCGCTGAGCCTGCATCCGTGGCAGCCGGGCTCGGACCTATGCAGCGTACTGGGAGGAGTGGATCCGGAGGTGGCAGCGCGGGTGCCGAGATTCCGTGATTGCTGCGAACTGGTTTTCATCGATGGACGATTCGTCTCCGCGCTGTCGAGCAACCACGAATCGCCCCTGGCTTTATCGGTGTGTAATTTGACCCGCGGACTAGCCAGCCTGCCCGGCGCCCAGTTTTCCCATTTTGGCCGGGTGGCTCGTTATGGTGTCAATGGATTGGCCGCTTTAAATACCGCGATGTTTGAGGATGGCGCTTTCATTGTGGTCCCGGCCCATTACGTCGTTAAACAGCCCATTCACGTGATTTTTCTCACTACCGCCGAGGCTGACCAGAGCGCCTTTCATCCCCGAAATTTCATCTGGGTCAAGGCCGGCGGCGAGGTCAAAGTCATTGAACACTATGTCAGTGTGGGGCAAACGCTCCATTTCACCAACGCGGTGACCGAAATGACCATCGAAGAAGGCGCCCGACTGGAGTACTGCAAAATCCAGGATGAGAGCCCGCTGGCCTATCATGTTGCTTTGACTGAATGCCACCAGGCGCGCGGCAGCCGGTTCGTTTCGCATTCGGTTTCCCGAGGAGCCAAACTGGGCCGCCACGAACTGATCGCGTCGCTCGACGGGGAGAATGCCGAATGCACATTCAACGGCCTCTTTCTGGGCGGCGACCGGCAATTGGTGGATCATCATACCCTGATCGAACACCATAGTCCCCGTTGCGCCAGTCATGAGGATTACCACGGCATTCTGGATGGACAAGCCCAAGGGGTGTTCAACGGAAAAATCCTGGTGCGGAAAGAAGCGCAAAAAACCGACGCCAAACAAAGTAACCGCAATTTGCTGCTTTCAGAGAACGCCACGATTCACTCGAAACCCCAACTGGAAATCTTTGCCGACGATGTGCGCTGCACGCACGGAGCCACGGTCGGCTCCCTGGATAAGGAAGCCCTCTTCTATCTCCGGTCGCGCGGCTTGGACCTCGAGGCAGCGCGTCGCCTTTTAATCCGAGCTTTTGCCAGTCAAATCCTGAACCGTATTTCCCTGGCTCCGGTTCGGGAGGCTCTCGACGGCTTTGTTTGAGCAACCGAGGAAGTTTATGTTTGGCGAACTTAGCGAATTATATCAGGAAGTGATTCTGGATCACAGCCGTCAGCCCCGGAATTTCCGCGTTTTGGACGGGGCCAACCACCAGGCCCAAGGTGCCAACCCGCTTTGTGGAGATCAGCTTACGCTCTACGTGGATCTGGCGGGCGAGGTCGTTCGCGATATCAGCTTTAAGGGCGCCGGATGCGCGATAGCCAAAGCCTCCGCCTCCTTGATGACCACCAGCCTCAAAGGCAAGACTCGCGCCGAAGCACGGGCGCTGGCGGCCCGCTTCCGGGAATTGGTGTTGGCGGGGAAATCCGATTTTTCCAACAGCGACAAGCTGGCCGCCTTTGCCGGAGTTCACAAATTTCCGGCCCGGGTTAAATGCGCCATGCTGGCTTGGCGCACCCTCGAGGCAGCCCTGACGGAAAGTCCGGAACGGGTATCCACGGAGTGACCTATGCCCGGCAAGCGCGCATCTCATTTTTTCGGAGCGCGGACATTCCTGTCCGCTTGGGCATTGACCAGAGCGAAGAGGCGGACAAGAATGTCCGCGCTCCAGATTCACGAGGCATTGGGTGTCGGGAAAAAGTGAGAAGCGCATGTCCTGCAACCCCGCCGTCATCCTGACTCCCGAGATGGTTATAGACCGTTTGCGCACCTGTTATGACCCGGAAATCCCGGTCAACATTGTGGAGCTGGGATTGATTTATGATTGTCGAATCACACCGATGGCCGATGGCGACTGCCAGGTGGATGTCAAAATGACCCTGACCGCGCCGGGTTGTGGCATGGGCGAGGTCATCGCCTCGGATGTGCAGAGCAAAATCCTCGAGCTTCCGCGGGTCGCGGTGGTCAACGTGGACTTGGTGTGGGATCCGCCCTGGAGCCAGGCCATGATGAGCGATGCGGCCAAGCTTGAA
>JADGRT010000243.1 GCA_017880715.1 Verrucomicrobiia bacterium
CCTTTCGGAGGGCGGAGCTCCGCGACGCCCTGACTAATCGAATGTCGGCCGGTCGTGATATTTGAAACGGCGCAGAGGAAAAGATGGGGGCTCCCGGAGCTCGCCCCTCCGAAACTGGAATTATGGGAGCTCGCCCCTCCGCGGGAAGTCTCGTTTGCGAACGGTGACGAAAACCATCCGTTCGTCACAACTCGGCCGCGCTGGCGTTATTCAGCAGTGACATGCTTGCTCCACCAGGCCAGATAACGGGCATTTCCTGCCGCCAAGGGCAGTGAAATGATCTCCGGCGTGTCATAGGGGTGATGCGCGAGGACAAGTTGCTCGAGGGCGGCCAAGCGGGCGCGCACGGTTTTCATCACGAGCAAGATCTCCGTGCCGCACTCCAGGCGTCCTTGCCACCAGTAATGCGATTCAATCCGGGGGATTAGATTGGCACAGGCGATCAGCCGGGCTTTCAAAGCCGCCCGGGCCAGGATTCGGGCCGTTTTGAGGTCCGGCGTGGTGACGAGTACTGCCAGGTGTCGATGGGTCACTTTCATGATCGGATTATAGGACGAAGCTTAAAAAATTCCATGAATCAATGCGCGACCGGGCAGCGCGCATTTTCCCGCATAATCCATCCTCCGCCGATCACGCTATCGCCGTCGTAAAAGACACAGGCTTGTCCGGGTGTGATCGCGCGTTGGGGTTGATAAAAGCGAACCCGAGCGGCGCCATCGGCTTGCGGAGTCACCCGGGCCGCGGCCCCGGGATGTTTAGATCGAACCTTGGCCGTAACCGCCATCGATGCCGGGGGCGAATCGAAAGCAATCCAGTTGCACCGTTCCACCATTAATTCCGTCCGTTCAAGATCGCCCGACTGGCCCACCACGACCCGGTTGGCGGCCGGGTCCAAGTCCACTACGTAGAGCGGTTCCGGACTGGACAGGCGCAGGCCTTTCCGCTGGCCAATGGTGAAAAACTCGATGCCGGGATGCGGTCCGAGCACCTTGCCTTGCAAGTTGACGATGTCACCGGCATGCGGTTCGACCCCGGCTTCACGCACCAGAAACCCGGCGTAGTCATCATCGGTCACGAAACAGATTTCCATGCTCTCTTTCTTGTCGGCGTTGGGCAGGCCGGATTGGCGGGCCAATTGGCGCGAGTCGGTTTTGGTCCATCCGCCCAGCGGCAGCAGGATGCGTGAGAGTTGGGACTGCTGCAGGGTGAAGAGAAAATAGCTTTGATCCTTGTGCGCGTCCCGGCCGCGCTTAAGGAGGTAACGGCCGGCGGCGTCCTTTTCCACCCGGGCATAATGGCCGGTGGCCACGAAGGGGGCGTCGAGTTGGTCGGCCCGTTTGATCAGGGCGCCGAATTTCAATTTCTGATTGCACAGCACGCAGGGATTGGGGGTGCGCCCGGCGCGGTATTCGGCCGCAAAGTAGGCGATGACCTCGCGGTGAAAGGCTTCCGACTCGTCCAGCACATAATAGGGAACATCGATTTTATGGCAGACTTCGCGGGAATCATAGACGGCCTGGACGCCGCAGCAGCGGTTGTCTCCCAAGGCGGGATCGGCGGGCTCCCACAATTTGAGGGTGATGCCGATGACTTCGTAGCCCTGCTGACGGAGCAAGACGGCCGCGGCTGCGGAATCCACCCCGCCGCTGAGCCCCACTACCACGCGTGGTTTCTGGTTGGCAGTCATACCGGAACAACTATCCGATAATCCAGGATGGCAGCAAGCGATTCTTCCCCGGGCCATCCGCGGCCAGGGCAAATTCATGAAAGGTAGGAGACGAGGTAACGAGACTCATTTTGAGTTCTAAGAGGCCGTCTAATCAGAAAATCAGAGCCTCGTCACCTCGTCTCCTACTTTTGTTGGTTCATGAATTGGCCCTGGACCGTGGGCGCACCAGATCGTGGAAAAAGCCTGAACAATTGCACGATATGGAAACCTCTTTGTCAGGAGTTCTGGAGTTTATGACGGAAAAAACGCAGGGGTGACGGAACGAACATGAGGCGGCGCAGAAGAAGATGTCAGGGGCTCGTGGAACTCGCCCCTCCGAAGTCACGGCCAGCCGGGATTGGGCTGGTGGTTGGACGGATCAATAGGGCCGCGACTCGCGATCGGCGACCACGATGTTGCCCGACAACACCTGGTCGCCGTAGATGCGCTTCAAGCGCCCGATGAAATCAGGACGTTTCTTGGGCCTGGCCGGCTTGGGTGCCAGCGGCGGAGAAAGCAACGCAATGATTCTGCCGCGCTTGCTGATTTCCACCGCCTCGCCCTGTTCCACCCAGGTTAGAACCGCGCCGAAATCGTGCCGCAGTTATCTCAACGTGGCCGTTTTCAAGTATAACAAGAATGTTACACTTGGGCGAAGAATGTCAAGGCTCGTCACCATGGGAACAGCGTCGCGAGGGGCGCTTCGCCGTTTCCGGTTTTGTCTGGCCTGGGAGACGCGCTCATGGAACACTCGGGTATTATTGATCATGCAAAACGATCCTTCCGTCGAATCCCGTGAATGGCGGCCGGACTCCTGGCAGCGGAAACCGGCGGCGCAGCAACCGGTCTATCCCGATGCGGCCGCGCTGCAAGCCGTGCTCAAACAACTGGCGCGTCTGCCGCCGCTGGTGACCAGTTGGGAGGTGGAGAGTTTAAAAAATCAGTTGGCCGAGGCCGCGCGGGGCGAGCGGTTTTTGCTGCAAGGCGGCGATTGCTCCGAGAGTTTCGAGGACTGCGAGGCGGGCGTCATCGCCGCGCAATTGAAAATCCTGCTCCAGATGAGTCTGGTGCTGATGCACGGCGGACGGAAACGCGTCATCCGCGTCGGCCGCTTCGCTGGCCAGTATGCCAAACCGCGCTCCGTTGACACCGAAACCCGCAACGGCGTGGTGCTGCCGGCCTACCGGGGCGATCTGATCAACCGTCCCGGCTTCGAGGCGGCCGAACGAATTCCCGATCCGGCCCGGTTGTTGCGCGGTTACGAGCGCGCGGCGCTGACCGTTAATTTCATCCGCGCCCTGATTGACGGCGGATTCGCCGACTTGCATCACCCGGAATACTGGGAGCTGAGTTTTGTCGGGAAATCGCCTCTGGCGGCGGAATACACGCGCCGGGTGGAAGCGATCGGCGAGTCGCTGCGCTTCATGGAAACGTTGACCGGCAGCCGGATTGCCGAGATGAACCGGGTGGACTTTTTCACCAGCCATGAGGGGCTCCACTTGCTTTACGAGCAGGCGCAAACGCGACAGGTGCCGCGGCGCGCCGGCTGGTACAATCTCGGCACCCATTTTCCCTGGATCGGGAACCGCACGCGCGCCCTCGACGGAGCGCACGTCGAATATTTTCGTGGCATTCAAAACCCCCTCGCGGTCAAGATCGGCGGCGCCATCACGCCCGACGAAGTGCTGGCGCTTTGCGAGGTGTTGAATCCCGGCAACGAGCCGGGGCGTTTGACCCTCATCCATCGATTGGGCGCCGACCAGGTGGCCCAGGCGCTGCCGCCCCTCGTCGAGGCGGTTCAGCGCCGGAAATATTCCGTGCTGTGGTGTTGCGATCCGATGCACGGCAACACGGAGTTGACGCCCGGCGGCGTTAAAACCCGTCGCTTCGAAAAAGTTCTCGCCGAACTCGAAACGAGCTTCCGCATTCTTGGCGAATGCGGCGCGCACCTGGGCGGCGTCCATTTCGAACTGACCGGCGAAAACGTCACGGAGTGCCTGGGCGGGGCCAGCGGCGTCACCGAAGCCGACCTGGCCAGGGCTTATCGCACGCCGGTGGATCCGCGGTTGAATTACGAACAATCCCTGGAAATGGCCTTGCGGCTGGCGGGTCTGATGTCACAGCCGCGCCCCGCGGCGGACTGAGTCGAAACCCGAGCCGGGGTATTGGGACGATCCCCGCCGGCGCCGCGAGGACGTGGATAAAAGCGGGCATTCCGCGAACGGCAGCCGGCCTCGTTACTCCGCCACCGTAAGGTCCATTCCCGGCGAATAGAACAGAATGCGGGCGCAGTTGGGGCAGGTCACCATTTCCTGGGCGGATTGGCAGGTGATGACTGATTGGGCGGGCAGTTTCATGTGACAGCCGCCGCATACGCCATGGTCGATACCCACCAGGACCCGGCCGTTTTTACTCTGGAAAAGCCGCTCGTACCGGGCGCACGCTGAGGCATCCACCGCGCTGGCCAGCGCCTCCCGGCCGGCCTGCAATTCCGCCGTCTGTTTTAAGAGGCTGGACTCCGACGCATTTAGCTCGGCCAGTTTGGACTCCACCACCTGGTTGACTTCCTTGCCAAGGGCGTTCGCCGCGGCCGTTTCCTTTTGCGCGGTTTCCGCCTGCTCCATGAATTCGAGTTGCCCATCCTCCAGCTTGTGGATCTCGGCCTGGCATTGCTCGATCTCGTGCGCCAGCGCCCGATACTCCTCGTTCTTCTTCGTCTGGTACTGTTGCAGGGAGTATTTGCCGATCAATTGTTTGCGTTGCTCGACGTCCAGCTCGGACGCCTTGCGAGCGGTTTCCAATTCCTTGAATTTGTGTTTGGCCGCGCTGAGTTGCTCCAGAGCGGCGGCAGCTTTGGTCTCCAGGTTCTGGCGTTGGGGAATCAGGCGCGCCAGTTCGTTCTGGATATCGAGGATTTTTTGGTCTCGTTCCTGGAGCCGCAACAATTGGGCGATCACATCAAGCATGTCAGCAGTTCTCTTTCTGGATCGAGACGTTAGAGAGTCACTGCCGGCAAGTCAATGCTTTGAACCGTGAAGAATAAAAACCGAGTCGCGCTCTCAAAAAAGAATCCCCCCAGGCGCCGCCCTGGGTTTCGGGAAATCCAACGCATTTTGAACGTTTTAGTCGCGCCGCCTTCCAATGAATGGTCGGACAAACCGGCGATCCGTCGCCGGTCAAACGACAAATGCATGAATACCAAAGGCTTGAAATTCTGGCAGGAACGGCTGATCGCAGTGGCCTCGAGCCTGGAAATGTCATTACCAAAATGGATCGCAAACCCGTGACCAACCCACGCGATTTCCGGCAGGCCCTCAAGGAAGCCGATGCGAAGAAAGGCATCCTCCTCGTGATCACCCGCAAAACGGGCAGCCGGTTCGAGGTTCTCAAGGAAAGCGGCGATTAGCCTCCCGTCCTTCCTGGAGAGTGCGCCCGCCAAGCTGGCGGGCGCATCTTTTTAACCGCTACCGCGTGCATTTGCTCTACGGCCATGGAAATCATTCGAGCAAATCACCT
>JADGRT010000244.1 GCA_017880715.1 Verrucomicrobiia bacterium
CGTCCAGCACGGCGGGGAACAGGCCCATCTCAAACTCGAACGCCAGCACGTCCACGCGCGACGCCCCGCGCTTGCGACATTCCGTGATGACTTCCTCTACGAACAGCCGCCCCACCGGCAGGTTGATCGGGCCGGCGTCCTCGATCTGGCGACGGAGCGCGCCGCTCTTGAGGGAGGAGAGGAAGGATGAGGAGTCGGGGCGGGGCATGGGGATTAAAACATGCTTTTCTGATAATCACGATTAAGGCGAAAAAGCGGAAGCCGGGCCGGGCCATGAATGCTTAACATTTTGTCCAAGGCGGAATGCCAGTCCGGAGCTTCCAGATCGAGATCTTTTTTCTCGGGTGCCAGCGCGGCAACGCGATAGCGGATGGCGCGGTAGAATTCATCCTCGCCTCGTTTACGGTGTTCTTCCGGCAGGCGGGTTTTGAGCAGCCGCATGACTTGTTTGGCGTTCAAGC
The DNA here is from genome assembly GCA_017880715.1 of Verrucomicrobiia bacterium. Taxonomy (GTDB): domain Bacteria; phylum Verrucomicrobiota; class Verrucomicrobiia; order Limisphaerales; family UBA1319; genus JADGRT01. The sequence continues at coordinate 462 of JADGRT010000244.1, forward strand.
CGCCGGCACGGGAAAATGTTTCCGCGAGCAGGATCAGGTTGAGAGCATGGCGGGCGAGAAGATCAAGGTCATCAAATTCCGGCCCGAGAAGCGCGCGAAGCTCGGCCTGGGCATCATCCATTGCCAACTCACGGCAGACAACATAGACCTCGCGAAAGCGATCACTGGCGGAATGCAGCTTGATCAGCCCGGTTGACTTCAGTTTGTCAATGGCGCCAAAGTGATTGTTGCCGGGAGTCAGAGCCAGGGTGTAACAGCCGAGTCGGTTGACTCGCTCGCTCTTCAGGATATAGGCCAATACCGTTCTCTGTTCGTCGGTCAATGATTGGTTGCCGGTTTGCCGGGCGATCCATCCGTCCATCAAATCCAGCCAGGCTTCGGTCGCCTCATCCAGCACTTTTCCAGAAAGTATATGCAGCGAAAGTTCGTCCACCGAGTGGAAGATATAGTAGGGAAGGTCAATCTGATTGCTCAGGGCGGAATTGACCAAGTCTGACATGCCTATCCCTTTGCCTTCCCACTTGCTGTGCAATTTTAGAATATCGGCCAGGCGGGGATTGCGCGCGCGAGGATTGGGGAAAATGCGGCGGACCGGAATGGGTTCGTCCAACTTCTCAAAAACGATTTCATTCGGCAGTTGGCCTGGATTGCGGATGGAAAGAGAGATGTGCGGCTTGATGGTGATTTGGACCGGGCGGTTAAGGGAATAATCCCGGTGCGCGAGGGCGTTGTTAATGGACTCGCGGATCAGCTTGTCCGGATATTCCGCGATCAGGGTGCCGCCGCCTTCGGGAGAAACACCCGTTTGAATATTGCGCAGCGCCCACCCATGCCCGACCTCCATCAGTTGGAGGATGTTATCGCGAAATGTTTTCTTGTCCTGGGCGATCACGTTTGGCACGTCCACAAAGGCATCCATCTGGCTCCGAAAAAGCAAATGATCTTCCGGACGGGTGCCGCAAACCAGCGCGCCAAGAGTGGTAATTTTGCCGTTTTGCAGCATGAATCGTTTCTTTTCAAGGAAGGGAATTGCATCGTCGAGCGTGCTCTTGATGGTCTCGATGGGTTGAGATTGTCCCTGGTTGATCAGGAAAACCAGTTCATTGATCCGTTGCAGGCTCAAGTCCACCAACCGCACGTCATCCACCGGGCGAAGCTCGCGGTAGGTCTCCATTTCCCGCTTGCGCTCCTCCTGCTCGTCGGTGCGGTGCTTGGGGATTTTCTCGTCCCGATCCGCGATCCGCTCACGCGCTTCGCCGCGGTAAAAACAATACTTCCGGTCTTCGGGCAGCGCGCTGACCCGCACCACCGCGAGTTGTCCGGTGGCAAACGATTTGACCTCCACCATCAGGCAATCACCCACGTCCATCGGATTGCCCTTGGCGTCTTTGAAGGCCGACCTGAATTGGGATAGGTTTCCGCTGTTGTTTTCAGTGTAACCGGTGAAAGTAAAATGCCGCAAGGGTTGCTGCACATCCTTTATCCCCAGAATCACGACGCCGCCACGGGTGTTGAGAAAGGCGCAAATGGAGTCGTGGATATTATCCCATGCACCACCCGAAGAAGGCACCGGCTTGATTTCCAGCCAGTCCGTCTCCAGCGACTCATACGCGCCATCACGCACGCAGCGCTCAAGTTTGCTCAAGATTGGCGATAAATCGTCCACAGTCTTACGGTGATGACGGGAATTGAGGGTGAAGGGACATGGCAGTTAGGTCTGGGCCGATTGCGGGCTGGCTTCGAAATCTAAGCGACCCGAGGTGATGCCAAATGATAAAAATTCGGTTTTGACGCTACTGCGGCGAAAGGGGAATTGGTTTTCGTCGATATTCATGCGGGAACCTTGCGCCTAGCCGTTTTCAGTATCAAGCGCCGATATTCTGGCTTTTCGCGAGCCTTTGGGGGAAGTGGTTTACGGTCGGGCGGAGTTGCGGAAAGGGCGCGGCGCCTGGGTGTCGGCGGCGAAATGGAAAGGTTGGCCGCCAATAATCTGGTCGCTCGTGATGGTGGGACACCAGTATTTCTCGATGTGCCAGGTCACCAGGTCGTTGCCGGCGAAGTGATCGACGTTGGGCGGGCGTCGCGAATTGTACATGGTGTCCGTCAAATCGCGCATTAGGACCACGTTTTGTCCCAGCTTCACCAGTTGCCGGATGGAGAATGGCCGGTTCAGAATGCACATGTTTTCATGGACGCCCATGACGATGACATTGGTGATGCCTCGCTGGCGCATGAGGTAAAAGGCCTCCACGCTGTCCGTGATGGCATCGCCGTCCATGATTTCCAGAGCGGCAATCTGGCGCGACCAGGCCCGGCCGCTTTTGCACTGCGGTTCGTCATCACAACCGCCGTCGGAATCGTCGATCGGCAGCGGGGGTTCCCGGCGCGCGTTCAGACGGCTCCAACTCTGAAGCAGGGGCTGAATATCCACTTTCGGCGCGTTCCGAGCCAGTTGGCGAGCCGGATGATCCTGATAGAATTCCATGGTGTCACTGGGACAGTGAATGATCAGAACCCCGCGGCGGCGTAGTTCTTTGATCACTTGATTCATTCGTGGCGCCATTTCCGCCACTCGCTTCGTGGCGCCCCGGCACCAGTGATGATCCCACATGTCACAGACGATTACGGAGGTGTGCTGCGGAAGCCACTGACCCTTTCGTTCGAGCCCCTGATACTGCCCAGTCCCCTTCCCGGTCTCCGGCAAGCTGCGCCATTGGAGCGTGAGGGGGGCGGTGGGTTCGGCGGCCAGACTGGCCAGGCCCGCCAGCCACAAAGCAACGAAACCCCATCCCCAGTAAGGCCTGGGCGCGTTGCGTTTGGCCCGGGAATTTATGGCCCTGGGCGTCTCCGTAAAGTGTGTAGGGTCAAGTCTGCTCATTTATATAATGGCGGCGCTCGGCCGAGTCGCCGCTACAACGGCAGTGCCTTTTTGAAAGCATAGCGATTTCGAACGCAACCTGCTCACCGGATTTCCAGGTAATCTTTGGCCGGCAGTTTGGGGAAGGATTTGTGAGGTTCCTTTTGATACCAATAAGCCACCGAGGCGATGTCATCTTGCAGCGGCAGGTAGCGTCCGCCGGAACGCCATCCCAAGGCCTGAAGGGTGACCTTCAAGTCTTTCTCGAATCGGACCGGATCCGGGATGTGCCAGCGGTAGAGTCCGAAACGCTGCTGCGAATTATAGACGCCATCCGGGCGAATGACCTGCGCCAGGCCGGTGTACGGCGTGGTGAATTCCTGGTATTTGCTCGTGGCCTTGTTTTCGAAATTGTAGGAGCCGCAGAAATAATCCTCGGTGCCCGTGCCGCAGATGGTGGGGAATTCTTGGTCGCCGTCGATGAAGAATTTGATCTCGCCTTCGCCCCACCAGCCGGTGTTATGCACGCCCCAGGCCAGGTAGGTGCCGACATACTGGCCCTGGCCTTCCACGCCATCGAGCAGGGTGTAAACGTCTTTGTAGGGCAGGGGATTGACTCGGCGAAACTGGGCGTGGAAGCAAGCCGCATCGGCGGGCACTTCGGTCAGCGTGTAATTGATCTGATAATACAGAACCATGTCTGCTTCATCGATGTTTTCCAGGGTGATCCGCGCCTTTTTGTGGAACGGCATTTGCCAGTAACAATTAAACGCGCTGCCGGGATTGACGCAGACCGCCAGCGAGGTGATGGGAGCGAAAGAACCCCAGCCGCTGGCAAAGAAATCGCCTACGGGGCATTCGACCGACGGTTCGGTTTCGTCGTCCCAGTAACAGCGCAGGATCGAGAACCGCCAGTTGCCGGTGGGTGTCATCCAAATGCTCTGGATAGCGCCGGGTCCTTTAATATCAGCCAGCGTGAAAGTGGCTTTGGCCTTGATGGCGACGGACGGCGAGAGTTTCCAGCCCTGACCCAAATCGCGGGCCGCCCGGGCGCCGGTGCCTTGGGTGGCCATGCCCCCTTTGCCTTTCTCGCCGGTGAAATTCTCCGGACTGATCGAGCGCGATTGCGCCTGGGAAACCCGGTAAAGGTTGCCCAGGCTCAAATTCAGGCCATCGAACTCGGGTTCGGCGGCCCGAATGGCCGATGCGCCGGCGAGCCACGGAATGACGAGAGCGGTTAACAGATAACAGGATTGTTTCATAAGCGTGCTATGGGTTGCCAACCAATCGCGCCAAGCTCGTTAGGTTCGGGAACAAGCGGAGCGTTTCAATCCTGAGAAGCTATCAAACCCTCTCGATAAAGCAATAGCAACCTGCAGAGGTGTCGCCGAGAAACTTTTTCTGCTGTTTTGCGGACAAGGATATATAGAGCATTTGGGATTGAGAACGCGCGCGCCGGGACTGGGATTGCCTGAAAATGGCGTTGTCGCGTGCCGCCCTTAAGCCTAGACTCGCCGCGAACTTAATCGAATATGAGCGCATTTTATACGATCGGTCTGGATTACGGCACGAACTCGGTGCGGGCTCTTATTGTCAATGTCGCCAACGGCCGCGAGGTCGGAACGGCGGTTTGGGGCTACGCCCACGGCACCCAAGGGGTAATTCTTTCCCGCGATCCCAATCTCGCCCGGCAGCATCCCGCCGATTACGTCAAAGGCGCCGAAGTCACGATCCGGCAGGCCCTGGCCAAGGCTCGCGACACGGTGCGCGGTTTCCGACCGGAGCAGGTCATTGGCATGGGCGTGGACACCACGGGCAGCACGCCCCTGCCGGTGGATCGAAGCGGCCAGCCTCTGGCCTTCGATAAAAAATTCGCCGATCATCCGGCCGCGATGGCCTGGCT